>NZ_JBLUXC010000081.1:0-13029 GCF_048276795.1 Aeromonas sp. PS2Canimalfood6 | reverse complement strand
AGGTTACGGATCGAGATAGCGGGTGCGGCCATGATGATCTACCTGCAAAAGAGAGTAATAGATCAGAACGGCCGATCGCCGTCAAGCACTGAAAATAGCAAAATCAGGTGCGGAATGACGGTTAGATGGTCAGTTCCAGCCGGTTGCCTTCGGGATCCAGGAAGGTGCTCTCGTAATAGCCGTCGCCGGTCCAGCGGGGGCCGTCCAGGTGTTTGACCTCGGTGTCCTTGAGCAGCTTGAGGCGGGCGGTCATCTTGTCCACCTCCTCCACACTGCCGAGGGAGAAGGCGATATGGGCCAGCCCCTGCAACGGGTGCGGCAGATGCAGATCCGCCGGAAACAGGATGGGGGTGTGCATCAGCTCCAGGCTGGCGCCTCCCTCGAAGCGCACGCAGTAGGAGCTGAACTGCTTGCTCGGGTTGTGGTAGCGCTCATTGGCCTGCCCGCCAAACAGGGTGCAGTAGAATGCCTTGAGTGCCTCCAGATCCTGCGCCCAGATGGCGACGTGATGGATGTGCATGGCTGGTCTCCTGTGACTCGATGCCCTTGATGCTATGCTGGGGCCTGTCCCTTCGACATGGCTGAGCCCGTCCTGATGATGTCTGAAACTGCCAATCTTGAAGTCATTGACGTCTCCCTCGACTGCCGCGAGCAGATCTGCTGCGACAGCCTGCTGCCCGCCCTCGCACAGGAGCAGGTGTGGCTGGCGGGCTATTCCCGTCTCAAGACCCGTTATCGCATTTCCCGCCGCTTTGCCGATGTGCACTGTTTTCTGCTGACTCTGGGGGGCGAGGGGGAGGTGCGGGTGGGGGATCGCTTCGAGCGGTTGCAGGCCGGGGAGTGGGCCCTGATCCCGGCCGGGGATCCGCTCTGCTACCAGCTTAGTGAGCAGTTGAGTGAGCAGGTGAACGAGCTATTGGATCAGCCGTTGAGTGAGACGGGCGAGTGGGAGCTGGTGTGGCTGCTGCTGCACAAGGGCCCGGTCTGGGATGCCTTCGCCAGCCGCCCTCGCCTGGGCTGCACCTCCCAGCAGGCCACCCTGCTGCGCACCATAGAAAACCTCCATGCGGAGCAGGAGCGGCACCAGGATCCGCTGCTCAGCGCCCTGCTGGTGGAGCAGCTCGGCTTCTACCTGCGCCGCCTGCTGCAAAAGGGGGAGGGGCAGAGTCGTGGCGAGCGGCTGGCCCTGCGCCTGGAACTGCTGCTGAAAGAAACCCTGACCGAGGGCTGGGACGTCAATCACATGGCCGCCGCCCTGCACCTCTCCGAGCGCCAGCTCCATCGACTCTGTCAGCTGCATTTCGCGCTGGCGCCCATGGCGCTGCTGCAACGGTTGCGGTTGCAGCGGGCGGCGCTCTTGCTGGCGAGCCGGGCCGACCCGGTGAAGCAGTTGGCCGAGCAGTGCGGCTTCAAGAACGAATACCACTTCTCCACCGCCTTCAAGCGCCAGCATGGGCTGGCGCCCAGTCACTATCGCCGGTTGCATCACCCCGCCTTCAAGGGGCGCTGAGGGCGCCCAAAAAAACGGGGCCCGAGGTGTCCCCCGGGCCCCGCAAGCAGATGGCGTGCTTAGATGCTGGATTTGACGCTGACGAACTCGGGGTAGGCATCGATGCCGCACTCGTGGACATCCACACCCATCATCTCTTCCTCTTCGCTGACCCGCAGGCCCATGGTGGCCTTGAGCAGGCTCCAGACCACGAGGGAGACGACAAAGACCCAGCCGAAGATGGTGGCAGCACCCAGCAACTGGGCACCGAAGGTGGCGCTCGTGTTGGAGAAGGGCACCACCATCAGGCCGAACAGGCCACAGACGCCGTGTACCGAGATGGCACCGACCGGATCATCGATCTTCAGGCGATCGAAGGCGACGATGGCGTAGACCACCAGGGCACCGGCCAGGGCGCCGATCAGGCTGGCGAACAGCGGGCTGGGGGAGGCCGGGTCGGCGGTGATGGCGACCAGACCGCCGAGGGCGCCGTTGAGGATCATGGTGAGATCCGCCTTGCCCCAGGTGAGCTTGCTGACCAGCAGGGCGCCGACCACACCGGCGGCGGCGGCGGCGTTGGTGTTGACGAACACGGTGCCGATGGCGGTGGCGTCAGCGGCGCTGGAGAGCGCCAGTTGGGAGCCACCGTTGAAGCCGAACCAGCCCATCCAGAGGATCAGGGTGCCCAGGGTCGCGAGCGGCAGGTTGGAGCCGGGGATGGGGTAGATCTCCCCTTGCTTGCCATATTTGCCGCGACGGGGGCCGAGCAGCAGCACGGCGGCCAGGGCAGCGGCAGCGCCCGCCATGTGGACGATGCCGGAGCCTGCGAAGTCGGAGAAGCCCGCCTCTTTCAGGAAGCCGCCGCCCCAGCTCCAGTAGCCTTCCACGGGGTAGATGAAGCCGGTCATCACCACGCAGAACAGCAGGAAGGACCAGAGCTTCATCCGCTCTGCCACCGCACCTGAGATGATGGAGGTGGCGGTGGCGACGAACACCACCTGGAAGAAGAAGTCGGAGTGCAGGGAGTGGCCCGCGTCGTCCGCCTGGCTGCCCATCAGGCTGCCAAAGCTCGGCAGCCAGCCGCCGGCGCTGTTGTCCACGTACATGATGTTGTAGCCGACCAGCAGGAACATGATGCAGGCGATGGCATAGAGCAGGATGTTCTTGGTCAGGATCTCGGTGGTGTTCTTGGCGCGGACCAGGCCGGCTTCGAGCATGGCGAACCCGGCGGCCATCCACATGACCAGCACGCCGGAGATCAGCAGGTAGAAGGTGTCGAGTGCATAGCGCAGCTCGCTGACGGATGTGATCAACTCTTCCATGTCGTATTCCTCAGTTCCAGTCGTATCAAAGGGCGTCTGCGTCGGTCTCGCCGGTGCGGATGCGCACGGCGGCCTGCAGGTCATAAACGAAGATCTTGCCGTCACCTATCTTGCCGGTGTGGGCGGCCTTGCTGATGGCTTCGATGATCTGCTCGACGTTGTCGGCCAGGGTGGCGATCTCCAGCTTTACCTTGGGCAGGAAATCCACCTGGTATTCGGCACCCCGGTACAGCTCGGTGTGCCCCTTCTGGCGGCCAAACCCCTTGACCTCGGAAACCGTCAGCCCCTCGACGCCGAGGTTGGCGATGGCTTCGCGCACGTCGTCGAGTTTGAACGGCTTGATGATGGCGGTGATTAATTTCATGCAATATCCCCAATCCTTGTGGTTCACCCAGATAAAGGCAAATATTGCGCCAGAAAAGTATTTTTCTTTTTATTCATACATTTGCTTATTAATCGCAGCCCTGGTCAGCGAGGCTTGCCCAATATGGGCAGGGCTGCGCCAAAGGTGTGCACCGCCGTGGTGCAATCTGGCCGGCAGAAGAACGGAAGGGAGCGTGACGGCGCGCAAGACTAGAAAGTGTGCGGGCTGCTACTGTTGTTCAACAAGAGGACAACCTGGCCGATAACCCGTCATGACGGGGTGTCGAGGCCAGTCGCCCCCTTGAAGGCTCGACCGGCAGGCCCGGTTTTCCCGCCAGGTCAACAAGCGGATCCGTAGCGCCGAGTAGCAGAACAAGGAAGGTTTTCATGCTGCATGACAATGAGATGACAAGGCTACCGGCCCTCGACGAGGCCGTGATGAGCGGCATGCTGGAGGTCGTGAGCGACGGTCTCTGGGACTGGAATGCCAACACCGGCTATGTCCATCGCTATCCCGGCTGGTATCAGATGCTGGGGTATGAGCCCCACTCCCTCGACAACACCGTCTTTACCTGGGAGAACCTGATCCACCCGGACGATCTGGCGCAGGTCATGGAGAGCTTCGATGCCTGCCTGAGTGGGCGGGCGGCGGACTACCGGGCCGAATACCGCTGCCGTTGCCGTAACGGTGACTACCTCTGGGTGGCGGATTGTGGCCGCATCGTCGCACGCAACCCGGACGGCAGTGTCGCCAGGATGGTGGGGGCACACCGCAACATCCACGCCCAGCGGGAACTCTACGCCAGGCTGGAGCTGCAAAACCGCACCCTGGAGCAGCAGGTGGCGCAGCGTACCGCCGAACTGGAGCGGCTCAACCAGGCATTGCAGTTCCAGGTGGAGGAGAACCGCCGCCTGGCGGAGACGGACTCCCTGACCGGCGCGGCCAGCCGCTATCGGCTGGAGCAGGCGGTGCGGCTGGAGCATGAGCGCGCCAAGCGCTTCAAGGAGCCCTTTGCCGTGATCGCCATGGACGTGGACGACTTCAAGCAGATCAACGATCGCCATGGCCACGGGGTGGGGGACCAGACCCTGATCGATATCGTGCAGCTGACCCGGGGCTGCATCCGCGAGATCGATCTGCTGGCTCGCTGGGGGGGTGACGAGTTCATGCTGGTGCTTCCCAATACCCGGTTGCCCGACGCCCGGGTGGTGGCCGAGAAGCTGAGGCAGCGCCTGAGCCATGCCAGGGTCTAGGGGATCGAGCCCGTGACCTTGAGTTTCGGGTTGGTGGAGTCCGACCCCGACGAGCAGGTGTCCCACCTGATGGCGAGGGTCGACAGGGCGCTCTACCGGGCCAAGCTGGCGGGCAAGGACCAGCTCAGCGGCTGACAAGGGCACTGGTCGGAGCCGCTACGGGGCTGTTCCCCCCCGAATACGGCTTGACCAAGGGATTTTCTTGACTCCAATTCATCCCGCTGGTTTCATGCGCGCTCTTTTCATTCTTGCGAGATGTATCTTCATGAAAAAGTCCTTGCTGATTGCCCTGACCGTCCTGCCTCTGGTTGCCCACGCCGGCCTGATGGATTCCCTGACCGACACCGTGACCAGCAGCGTCACCAGCACCGCCAAAGAGATGGCTGGCAACGCCATGGACACCGCTTCCAACGAAGCGATCAAGAAGGCTCTGGACATCAAGGAAGGCGGCTCCAACAAGCAGGCCATCAAGGACAAGCTGGGCGCCCCGGCCAGCACCAAGACCGACGCCGGTCTGGAAGTATGGATCTATGACCTGGACGCTCTGAACAAGGCCTCCCCGCTGCTGGCCGAGACCACCAAGTCCCTGCTGAAAGACTCCGAAGTGGCCCAGAAGAACGTGGTCATCAAGTTCGAAGGCGAGACCGTGAAGACCCTGAACCTGGCCAACAAGGCCTGAGTCCTGGCAAAGTGAATGAAAAAGGGGCCCGCGGGCCCCTTTTTGCTGCCTGGCGTTCAGGCTCACACCTTGAAGCGGTGCACCAGTGCCAGCAACTGGCGGTTGGACCCCAGCAGGGTGGCGGCGCTCTGCTCCGTGTTGCCGCCGTTCTCCACCAGGAGGTTCAGCATGTCGCGAATGCTTACCATGTTGCGGTTGATCTCCTCGGTCACCCGGCTCTGCTCCTCGGCAGCGGTGGCGATCTGGCTGCTGAGATCGTGGATCTGCACCACGGCGTCGGCCATGGTGTCGAGGCCGCCGGTGACCTGCCCCGTGGTGTCGGCCGCCGCCTGGCAACTGCGCTTGGTCTGCTCCATGGCGACCACGGCCTCGGCGACCCCCTGGGTGAGCCGTGACAACATGCTGCCCACTTCGGCGGTGCTGTTCTGGGTGCGTGCCGCGAGGGCACGCACCTCGTCGGCCACCACTGCGAAGCCCCGGCCCTGTTCACCGGCCCGGGCCGCCTCGATGGCGGCGTTGAGCGCCAGCAGGTTGGTCTGGGCGGCGATGCCGCCGATCACCCCGAGCACGCTGCCGATCTGCTGGGCATCTTCCTGCATCTCCAGCACCTTGGCGGCGGCGAGATCCACCTCGTCGATGAGGGCCACCACGCTGGCGGAGGCTGACCCCACCACCTTGCGGGAGCTGGCCGCCTGACCGTTGGCGGCCTCGGTGAAGCTGGCGGAGTCGTTGGCGTGGCGGGCAACGCTGTCGGCGGTGGAGCTGAGTTCGTTGAGGGCGGTGACGACCTGATCGGTTTCGCTGGCGTGTTCCCCCAGGATCCGCCTGGCCTGCCCGGTCTGTTGATCGAGCTGGGCCAGCTCGCGGGTGATGAGGTCGGTGGCGGCGGTCACCTGCACCATCATCTGTTGCAGGAAGGCGATGAAGCGGTTGACCGACAGGGCGATGTTGTCCAGCTCGTCATGCCCCTTGACCTGGATGCGGGCGGTCAGATCGGCGTCGCCGGCGCTGAGGGCGTCGATGTTGAGCTTGAGGGTCTGCAGGCGGCTGCCAAGCTGGCTGATGGCCAGCACCATGAGCACGAACAGCAGCCCCGCCAGGGGGAGCTGGATGCTCGCCAGGGTGGCGAGCACATCCCGGCTGTCCTGGGTCAGGGTGCGGGTCGGCAGGGCGGCGGCCAGCAACCAGGGGGTCCCTTCGATGGCCTCCATCAGCAGGGTCTGTTCCTCACCCTGATCCTGGAAGGTGGTGCGCAGCTGCCCCTTGCTCGCATCCTGGCCCAGCAAGCCGCTGATGGCGAGGGCGAAGGGATAGTCGGCGTGGGCGGAGAGGTTGCCGAGCACCACATCCCCGGTCAGACGGGCGTTGCGGCTCAGGATCTTGCCGTCAGCCTCGATGATCATCACCTGACCGCCGATCTCCTGCTCTTTCTTGGCCACCAGGTCGTTGAAGAAGCCCAGGGTGACGTCTATGGTCGACACCCCGTAGAGGGCGCCATCCTGGTAGATCCCCATGGCGCAGTTGGTTCTCGGCTGCTGGCTCGCGCCATCCTTGTAGGCGGCGGCCCAGGCACAGACGCCACGGGGCGCCTGCTGACCGGCCTTGTGCCAGGGCTGATCGAAATAGTTGGGCGCCTCTGCCGAGTTCCAGTAGGTGTTGGGAATGAGGGCGTTGGACGCATCCCTGTGGAAGAAGGTGCTGAACTTGGCGCGTCCCGCCTCCCGCTTGTCCGGCAGGGGCCAGATGCCGCCACCGAAGACCATGCCGTTGCCGTACTGGTCGATGAGGGCCGGGAGCTGGGCATCTATCTGCTCGCTCGGCAGTTGTGCCACCAGCTGGGTGATGCTGCGCGACTGGGTCTGCACCCCGTTGAGCTGGTCACGGATGTCGGTCGCTATCTCGCCGACTCGCAGCGCCACGTTCTCCTCCCCCGCTTTTTGCAGGGCGGGGGTGATCCAGATCTGGATGCCGATCACCGTCAGGGCGCACACCAGCGCCATGAAGCCCAGAAAAACGGCGGTATAGCGCCCCTTGATTGTGCCCAGATTCCATCCCATAACGACTCCTGTCCACTGTGCCCGGGATCGTGCCCGCGTCTGTTGTGTGAGGGACCATTATGATTTATTTCGAAAGTGAAACGTTTGTTATCGCTCACATAACATGATGCGGCCAGGCAGGAAAAGGTGAAAAAACTGGGGGGAGACAAAAAAAGGGTGGCTTGCGCCACCCTGTCGTTTTCGCCGGTGTCGGGGCAGGGCCCCGCCGGCTCACGGGTCTGCTTCGGCAAACGGCTTCATTACTTCGATTTACTGGTTTGCTTCTGCGAACTGCTTGATCATCTCGACTTACTGATTCGCTTCGGCAAACGGCTTCATTACTTCGATTTACTGGTTTGCTTCTGCGAACTGCTTCATCACTTCGACTTACTGGTTTGCTTCTGCGAACTGCTTCATCACCTCGGCGTGCTTGATCATGCCGTCGGCACGCAGACCAAGGTTCTTCACGAACTCCGCCTTCTTGGCCGGATCTTCAATCTTGTCGTAGCGCTGTTGCAGATGGGCCTGGATCTGTTCCGGGGTCATGTTCTTCATGCGGGCCATCTTGTCGTGGCGGCCGCCATGATGCTTGCCGCCCATCATGCCGGTACCGTCCATGGGGCAACCGGTCGCCGTGGCCTGGGTCGGTTGCGCGGTGGAGACCGCCTCGCTGGCGGCATAGGCGCCCAGCGGCAGGCCGAGGATCAGGGTGGCGGTCAGCAGGGTCTTGGTCAGCTTTTTCATGGGTAACTCCTGTCGGATGTGTACGGGTAGAGGCTCTTTCGCCTTGGTATCCAGTAAACACCGTGGAAGTGTCTGAAATTTGCCAGTAGAAGCCTATTTTGTAGCAGAGTGTGGCACAGGGGCATGCTGGCACACTTTGACACAACCCGCCCGGTTGATTTTCGTATAATCGCCCCAGCCCGATAACGGAGAGATGATGATGAACCAAGGCAGCCCTCATATTCTGGTGGTCGATGACCACAGCGAGATCCGCGATCTGCTCAAGCGCTTTCTGGAGCAGCATGGCATGCGCGTCAGTTGCGCCCGGGATGGCAAGGAGATGAAGCGGCTGCTGGATGAGCGGGAGTTCGACCTGCTGGTGCTGGATCTGATGATGCCGGGGGAGGATGGCCTCACCCTGTGCCGCGAGCTCAGGGTCAAATCCCGCCTGCCGATCATCATGCTGACCGCCATGGGGGAGGAGACGGACCGCATCATCGGCCTGGAGATGGGGGCGGACGACTACCTCTCCAAGCCGTTCAACCCGCGGGAGCTGCTGGCCCGCATCAAGGCGGTGATGCGCCGTACCCAGGCGGAGAGCCTGCCCGTGCCGGAGACCTTGACCCGGGATCTGCGCTTCGATCGCTGGCTGCTCGACGTCAATCGCCGTGAGCTGGTGGACGAGGAGGGGGTGGGGATGAGCCTCTCCACCGCCGAGTTCGATCTGCTCAAGGTGTTTCTGGAGCGGCCCCAGCGGGTGCTGAGCCGGGATCAGTTGCTGGATCTGGCCCGTGGCCGGGAGGCGGTGGCCTTCGATCGCGCCATCGATACCCTGGTGAGCCGACTGCGGCGCAAGCTGGAGCGGGATCCCAAGAATCCCGAGCTCATCAAGACCATCTGGGGTGGCGGTTACCTGTTCGCCGCCGACGTGACCCAGGAGTGAGGCCGACATGATCAAGCGCGTCTTCGCCAGGCTGCTGCCCAAGGGGTTGACCGGCCAGATAGTGCTGGTGGCCCTGGCGGGGCTGGTACTGATCCAGCTGCTCAGTATCCAGATCTACCGCTCGGACAGGGAGGAGGCCCTCGGTTACGTCAACAGCCGCAACGCCATGCAGCGCATCATCTCCGTGGTGCGCCTGCTCTCCCTCTCTCCTCCTTCCCTCTATCACGAGATCCTCAAGGCGAGCCGCAGCGAGACCCTGCTGCTGCGTCTGGCCGACGAGCCGTTGCAGCCGGACAACCGCAGCCCCCGCTTCGAGAAGCTGGTGCGGGCCAAGCTCGGCTATCCATCCTCCCTGGCGGTGGAGATCAGCGCCGAGCTGAAGCAGGACATCCAGCGCAGCCGGGCCTGGCAGCACCACAACCGCATGATGAAGGATCGCAACGGCATGCCGCCGCCCCAGGACATGCGGCTCTACGGCTCCATCGAACTGCCCAACGGCGGCTGGCTCCAGTTCAGCTCCCTGGTGGACAAGGAGACAGCGAGCTGGTCCTGGCAGACTACCCTCAACCTGCTGCTGGTGGCGAGCCTGGTGATCGGCCTGATGATCTGGCTGTTCCGCCGGGCGACCCGTCCCCTCAAGCAACTGGCGGCCAACGCCGACAGGCTGGGGCGTGGTGAGGACATCGAGCCCCTGCGCGAGGAGGGGCCCACCGAGATCCGCGAGTCCATCCAGGCCTTCAACCGGATGCACACCCGGCTCGATCGCTTCGTGCAGGACAGAACCCGGATGCTGGCCGCCATCTCCCACGACCTGCGCACCCCCATCACCAGCCTGCGGCTGCGCAGCGAGTTTCTGGCGGACGGGGAAGACAAGGAGCGCTTCCAGCAGACCCTGCAGCAGATGGAGCAGATGCTGGCGGCGACCCTGAGCTTTGCCCGGGAGGAGGGGCAGCAGGAGGCGACCCGGGAGCTGGATCTGGTCAGCCTGCTGGAGAGCCTGTGTGACGACTATGCCGACATGGGCCAGCCCGTCACCTGCCTGGCCGAGGGCAAGGAGGTTTACGCCTGCCGCGCCAACACCCTGCGCCGGGTGCTGCAAAACCTCATCGGCAACGCCATCAAGTACGCAGGGGGGGCCGAGGTCTCGCTGGTGCGCGGTGACGGCGAATTGCTGATCCTGGTTCGCGATCAGGGGCCGGGGATTGCGGAGAGCCAGCTTGAGGAGGTGTTCAAGCCCTTCGTGCGCCTGGATGAAGCCCGCAACACCGAGTCTGGCAGCGTGGGACTGGGGCTCGCCATCGCCCGCACCCTGGTGCACCAGCACGGCGGTGAGCTCAGCCTTCACAATCGCGAGGAGGGGGGGCTGGAGGCGCGGATCAGCCTGCCCCTGTAAGGAACCTGACCAGGAAATGGGGCACCATAAGGGTGCCCTTTTTGCTGCCCGTGGCGAGAGCGAAGCAGGGCAACAGGTCGGCCACCCGGAAACGGGCAACAAAAAACCCGCCGAAGCGGGTTTTTTTCAATTCTTGCTGAGGCCCTTGCCCAAAGAGGGGAAGGAGCTCCGGCTTGAATTACTGCGGAACGACGTTCGCAGCAGCCGGGCCTTTCTGGCCTTGCTCGATGGTGAACTCAACGCGCTGACCTTCTTCCAGGGTTTTGAAACCGTTGGACTGGATGGCGGAGAAGTGAACGAACACGTCTTTGCTGCCGTCAGCCGGGGAGATGAAACCGAAGCCTTTCTCGGCGTTGAAGAATTTTACGGTACCAGTCATTTTGGACATGATAATTTCCTTGAGTAGTGATTAGTGAAACGCCACCGGAGCGGCAATCCATGATTTTTCGTCAGAAATACGTATGGGGAGCACTAAAGAAGGAGAATTATCTGGCAAGAATTATCGGGGATAACTGCCTGCACAAATCACTGCTTTAAGATGACTGCCTAACATAATCAGGTCTGAACTACCGAACCATCGAAAACGATTAGAACACGCACATCCCGTCATGGCAATCTTTATCTTGGTATTCATTTCTGACGGTGATGGCTGGATCGGCGTTTTATCCGGGTGTGCATCAGCTGCCAGGCGCCTCCTGCTGCCCTTTTCAGGGGGATGACAGGACGCTCTGCCAGCCCCCTTTTATGCAGCAGCGTCATCTGCGTGCATTCATGCTGCCGTTACCGTCTGCCACGGTATTTGTTGCTGACGGAATCGGACCAGCTGAAGGTGTCAGGCAGCACTTGGGCGCTGGCTCGCTCCTTGGCTTTCTCCCGCGCCAGTGCGGAAGCCGCCTTGGCGGCCTGGGCGCGATCGGCGGCGATCTTCTGGCGTCCTGCTTCGCGGATTTTGTTGCGCTCCCCGTTGGTCAGGGTGTGATCGGCATTGGCCTGGGCCTTTTGCACCAGCAGGGCAATCTCGGCTTTCTCGGCCTCGGTCAGATCCTTCATTTCCAGCTTCTTCATGACGCGCTCCTGCGATCGTTGAATGCCCACCCTAACACACATCCATCGGGGACAGGCTGACCATCCGTTTCCGGATGCCAAAAGTGTCGCCCGGTCGTCATTTCCGGGGGGGATCACGCCACGAGGCGCCTGGTAGACAGGCGCTGCCGATAGGCTGGATCCCGGCGGAAGATTGGGAGTATGCTGAGGCCAGTGCGATCCCCGATCGTCACTGTTGGCGTACTGAAATCCACGATTCGGCTGACATGCTGGAACACCCGTTCCAACTGTCCAGGTAACCTTTTTGGAGTCTGATGATGAGCAACAAAGAACAGCATCACGGCAAAGATGCCAAGAAAAAACCGCAGATGTCACTGAAAGAGAAACGCGAAGCCAAACGTCAGAAAGCAGAGCTGAAAAACGGCAGCGCGATGAAGTAACGCTCCATCTACTGCGGCTCCCCGGAGCCGGTATCAAGCCAGTCCATCATGGGCTGGCTTTTTTGTCTCCGGCAGTAGAGGTGGTGCCATAGGCGGCAAAGATCCGCTCATAGCGCCCGTCCGCCTTCATCTTGGCGAGCTGTCTGTCGAACCATTGCCGGTGGCCCGCCTCGCGAAAGGCGAAGTGGTAGTGAGTCGGGGGGAAGAGGTCGTGCTGTCTGACCCTGTTCTTGGGATAGCGGTCGCCCTCCTGGTCATCCCCGAGCAACTGCGCCAGATAGTAGTAGAACACCCGCTGTTCCAGGATCACGGCATCGGTGCGCCCGAGCAGCAGCCGCTGTACCTGTCCCTCCTGCCTCGCCACCTCTTCATAACGGGGATTCTGGTCGACGATGTCGGAGAAGGTCGTTCCCAGGATCTGTCGTGCACGCTGGAAGGCACTGACTCGCAGGGTCTGCAAATCCTTCATGGTGTGGACTGCCGTCGGCGCCAGGGTGAAGACCCGGTTGTGGAAGGTGATCACCGGCTGTGAGAGGTAGGCGCTTTCCAGCATGCCGGGTTTGACGTTGATGATGGCGTCCAGCTTGCCTTCCTCCAGCATCCTGAAGGTGCGCTCCAGGGGAAGATAGACGACCTGCAGCTCATGGGGGCTGCCTGCGAAGGCCTCTCGCATGAGATCGAGTTCAATGCCCCTGTCTTCGTGGCTGATGACATAGGGAGGAATGGCAAAGCTGACTCCCACCCGCAGCGGCTCCGCAGCAAGGTGGCCGCCGAACATCAGCAGGGCGAGGCACAGCAGACGGCTCAAGTGGTTCATGCAGGTTCCCGAAGGGAGAAATCGTCTCGATGATAGCCACAAGCCTGGACGAAGGGGACGTAAAGCGGGGGAAAGTGGCAGCAACATGGTCGTCGGGGGAGGTGAATGCGTCAGAAACAGGTAAAAAAAGGCCCTGATGAATCAGGGCCTGCCGCAGGGGATCAAAACGGAAGGGCAGGAACATTTCAGTGTAAATGCCGCTGTGTGTGTGAGTTGATTGAGTGCAAGGCAAGTATCCACAGCTTCTATCCACCTTGTTATCTCACCCACATGCCTATAAATCGCATTAAACCTATCATTAACGCTGTTCGTGTCAACATCTGATGCTTATACGATAAAAAAGTTTACACAACTCTTCGAACGTCTTCCTCTGATTACTGAGGTCATACTACACCAGTTCTGATGTCTAAATAACTGATCCCAATAGTGCTACACCTTCGCTGTGCCATAGCCATTCCCCGGGAAAGGAGACACGGTATCCATGAAGTGTTTCACTCGGGCCAGCAGGTTTGCCATCCCTCTGCAT
>NZ_JBLUXC010000080.1:0-13122 GCF_048276795.1 Aeromonas sp. PS2Canimalfood6 | reverse complement strand
ACAGATTGCTTGATTCAAATTGTTAAAGAGCGTCACGCTTATCGCGTTGAGGAGGCGCATCTTACGCTCCTCACTTCGAAAGTCAAGCGGTTGTTTTCGCTTTTCTTTCGGCGCCCACTTCGCTAGGAAGCTGGCTCATCAGGTTGGCGTGTTCCGCCGTGCTGGTAGGGGCGCATTATAGGGAGGCCGGTTGCGATGACAAGGGATTTTTTGAAGAAAGTCACGGAAACTTCAAATTATCCAGTTAGAAACAACTTACCCAGTGTATATATACAATGTTATCCACAAGCTGATGATTTCAGCCCTCTTTTATTGGCATTTATCAGGATCTTCTTGGCTGAAGGAATGCCATACTGAAGCGGATAATTTGCCTCAAGTGGTCCATGGTAGCGTCTGGTCGTAAAGCTGGTTACCATGAAGGTGAATAGAGTGTTGCACCTTTTTTGCTTTCATTTACAAAAGGTCTTTAAAGATGAATTTATCCAAGTTTCCCGTCTATGTGCAGGCAGCAGTTCTTGCTCTGGTATTGGCGCTGCTCGGCTATCTGGTTGCCCAGGCCCTGCAGTTCTCTCTGAAAGTCGAAGTCATTTTTGCCGCCGGTCTGGCCATTGGCGGTTTCGTGGTACCGCTCTTCCTGAACCGTGCGCCTGCCACCGCCCTCGAACAGGCGACCAGCCAGGAGACCTGTACCTTATATGTAGGCAACCTGCCCTATCGCGCCAACGAGATTGCGGTGCGCGAACTCTTTGCCGAGCAAGGTCAGGTACTGTCAGTTCGTCTGATGAAGGACAAGGCCACCGGCAAACGCAGGGGCTTCGGGTTTGTGGAGATGCCTGTCGCCGATGCGGCCAAGGCCATCGCCGCGCTCAATGACAAGGAGTATCAGCAGCGCACCCTGAAAGTGCGTGAAGCAAATGACAAGCGGGACCGGGATGAGAAGGACGTCAACGACGTCGACGCCTGATATTCAGTACACCACCTCTTCGAGTGACGACAGCCCCCAAGCTTGCAAGGGGGCTGTCAGTTTCTGGGCCCCTGCATCCAGTCGCGTGCAGTAGGCACGTCCCGTCCCCTCGCCAGGCGCCTGGACCGGCAGTGTCGCCAGCAGATGCGCCACCCGCCTTGCCACGGCAAGACCCGAATCGACCAGTTGGCATTCCGGCATCAGCTGTTTGATCTCTTCGTTGAGCAAGGGGAAGTGGGTACATCCCAGCACCAGGGTATCCGGCCTCTCCTCCCCTTCCATCCAGTCTGCGAGCACCTCTCTGAGCAGGGCCATATTGACCGGCAACCCCGCCAGCTTGCGCTCGGCTTCGATAACCAGTTCGGTGGCCCCCTTCAGCAGCACATGCTTGCCCGGGGCGAACTGGGCGATGAGTTCATGGGTATAGTCACGGCTGACGGTGCCGGGCGTTGCCAGCAGACCGATGTAGCCGTTACGGGTCAGGGCGGCGGCAGGCTTGATCGCGGGGACCACGCCGACCACGGGAATGCTGAGTGCGGTACGCAGGGATGGCAGGGCAATGGTGCTGGCGGTATTGCAGGCGATCACCACCAGATCGATGGCGTGCTCGGCCACCATGTGGCTGACCAAGCCGGTGCAGGCAGAAATCAGCTCTGGTTCGCTCAACTCGCCATAGGGGAAGTGGGCGTTGTCGAAGCAGTAGAAATAGTTGTGTGCCGGCAGGGTGCGACGGATCTCCCCATAGACGGTCAAGCCGCCCATACCGGAGTCGAACACGAGAATATTGGCCACCAGAGCTCCCCCTTGGATGCGAGGCGGCGATCATACTCCCGCCCGGCGCCAATAGAAAAGGCCCTGCCAATGGCAGGGCCCCTGATTTTTCAGATCCAGACAAGGGGATCAGAGTGCGTAGTCCACCGTCACATAGTAGGCACGCTCGTCAGCCGGGTAACCCACCGAGGTCTGGTACTCCTTGTCCAGCAGGTTGCTGATCTTGCCGGAGACCTTCCAGGACGGTGCAACCTGATAGCCCACCGCCAGGTTCCACACGCTGTAACCGCCCAGCTGGGTGGCATTGGCCGCGTCACCATAACGCTCACCCTGGTAGATCCAGCTCAGGGAGCCATCGAACTGCTGCCACTGCGCCTGGCTCACCCACTTGGCCCCCTTGCGGGAGATCAGCTGCAACTGCTTGTCGGTGACCTTGTCCTTGGGATCCTTGTATTCGGCGGAAACGCGATGGCTCAGCCAGCCGGTCTCGAACTCCCCTTCCAGCTCAACCCCTTCAATCCGCGCCTTGCCGACGTTTTGCGGCGTCCACATGCCCTGGCTGTCCGGTGCCCACTGGATCATCTGCTCGAAGTCGTTGCGATAACCGGTCAAGCGCCACTCCACACCAGCGGTCTGTCCGTCCAGCATCAACTCGTGGCTTTTCGACTCTTCCGGCTTCAGATCAGGATTGCCGGACCCCGGGTAGTAGAGATCGTTGAAGGAGGGGGCACGGAAACCGGTGCCGTAGCGGGCACTGAGCCGATAATCCTCAACGAAGCGCCAGCCAGCGCCGGTTTGCCAGGTGTTGTGACGTCCGAACTGCTCGTTGTCATCGCTGCGACCGCTCAGCTCGGCCTGCCAGACCTGGTTGTCAAACTGGGCCAGGGCATAGAGCCCGGTGTTGTCACGCTCATCGGCGTCACTCGGGAAGGCGACGCCAGAGGAGCGGGAACTATCGTCCAGCATGTCGCGCTGCCAGTCGGCGCCGCCCCCCAGGGTCCAGCTCTCGTCCAGTTTGACGCTGTTGACCCAGTTCAGGGTGTATTGACGGGTATAGAGTCGATCAGCGGACTGATCGCGGCCGCCGGTATCCGGGTAGTCGTAGGCATCCTGTTTGGAGAAGGCGCCGCGCAGTTCGCTCAGGTAGCGCTCGTCATGATAGCGGGAGCCGAGCTGGTAGCTCTGGTTCTCGGTCCAGGTCTCGTTGCGTTGATGAAACGCCGGGCCCCAGGCGGAAGCGGCAGAGGATCTGTCGTACTGGGCAATGTTGCGGAACCAACGGGTCGTACCGAACAGATCCCAATTGCTGGCCAGCGCCTGCTGATAATCCACCATGGCGTTGTAGCCCCGGTGGCCATGCTTGTCGCCATCGTTCACCCCGACGATTGGATGCACGTTGTAGCCGGTCTCGTCATCGAAACCACCAGCGACCTTGATCTGACCCGCATCACCCACCTGGCTGGCGCTGCTGAAGGCAGCCTGACGCTGCTTGTGGGAGCCCGCGCCCAGGTTGAACTTGTGCTGATTGGTCCCCTGGTCCGGGCGAGTGATGATGTTGATGACCCCACCGATGGCATCGGACCCATAAATGGTGGCGCGCGCACCGCGGATATATTCGATCCGCTCCACCTGGTTGAGGGGCAGGTTGTTGAGCTCGGTCATCCCGGCGGTCAGAGAGGCGCTGCGCACCCCGTCCACCAGCACCAGGGTCTGGGAAGAGGTGCCACCACGTACCCGCAGCGAGCTGAGCTGGCCGCGGCCGCCGTTGCTGACCACTTCCACGCCGGGCAGGGTCTTGACCACGTCGGTCACGGTCTGGGCTTGCAGGCGATCGATCTCGTCACGGGTCACCACGTTGACGGGAGCCAGCACACTGGAGGCTGGCTGGGCGACACGGGTAGCGGTCACCACCATGGTGGGATTGACGGGGATGGTCAGTTGTTGGGCAAAGGCCGCCGTTGGCAACAGGGCAGCCGCCAATAATGTCTTGGACATGAGAGATCCTTAAGTTCGCGTAAGCATCTACTTCGTGGCCGGTTTCTCTCGGCCCGAAATACGAACTTTGGCAGGTCTTCGGGCTTGGGGGCTGATGGCCTACGGCGACGGCTTCCCACCTGACGGCAGTGCCCTGATGTCGCTTCGTTCCCCCTTACCGCTGCGCGCCAGCTCCGGATTCTCACCGGATTCCCTTTTAAGCATGATGCGCCAAAGCGGGGGGATTATAGGCAGAGCCGCCTTGGATGTATAGCCATCTGGATTTCTAATGTCGTTTTTACCCAAAGCCGGTGCCAAGTGGCGCAGATCCTCGCCCCCTCTCGTACCTTTAGGCTCGTTGACCGTCATTCGAGCGGGTCAAACACAAGAAATGTTGAGCCAGATCCCACGGCTTTTTGGTAACATGCGGCAAACGTTTGACATCCGAGGAAGCCGTAATGACGACCCCCCCTATGATCGGCCTGGTAATGGGCTCCGACTCTGACTGGCCCGTGATGCAGGCCGCCGCCCGCATCCTCAAGGAGCACGGCGTGCCCTATGAAGCGCGCGTCGTATCCGCCCATCGCACCCCGGATCTCCTGTTTGAATATGCCGCCAGCGCCCGCGATCGCGGCCTGCGCGCCATCATCGCCGGCGCCGGCGGCGCAGCCCACCTGCCGGGCATGCTGGCCGCAAAGACCACGATCCCGGTACTGGGCGTGCCCATCCCCACCCGCCAGCTCAAGGGGATGGATTCCCTGCTCTCCATCGTGCAGATGCCCAAGGGCGTGCCGGTCGCCACCTTCGCCATCGGCGAGGCGGGTGCCGCCAATGCCGGTCTGTTCGCCGTGTCCCTGCTCTCTGTCGCCCAGGATGGCGACGCGCCCCGTTATCACCAGCAGCTCGACGGCTTCCGCGCCAAGGAGCGCGACCGGGTGCTGGCGCTCACCCTGGAGGAGCCGGCATGATACTGCCCCCCGCCACTTTGGGTATGCTCGGTGGCGGCCAGCTCGGCCGCTACTTCGTGATGTCTGCCCACCGTCTCGGCTACAAGGTGATCGTGCTGGACCCGGACCCCATCAGCATCGCCGGTGCAGCCGCCGACGAGCAGATCGTGGCCGCCTATGACGATGCCGATGCCCTGCGCGATCTGGCCAGCCGCTGCGACGCCATCACCTGCGAGTTCGAAAACGTGCCCGCCGCCTCCCTGGCCCTGCTGGAGCAGTACAAGCCGGTGCGCCCGGCCGCGAGCGCAGTACGTGTCTGTCAGGATCGCCGGGAAGAGAAAGCCTTCCTGACCCGCGCCGGCGTACCGGTCGCCCCGAACCTGACCCTGCTGCCCGGCGAACCGCTGCCCGCCCTGCCCGGCGACCTCTTCCCCGCCATCCTCAAGACCGCCCGCGAGGGCTACGATGGCAAGGGGCAGTGGACTATCCACAATGCGGGCGAATTGCCAGCGGCCCTGGCCGCCAGCGGTGTCCCTTGCGTGCTGGAAAAACGCCTGCCACTGGAGGGGGAGTTTGCCCTCACCCTGGCCCGCAGTCCGAGCGGTGCCATCAGTGCCCTGCCCCTGGTGCAGAACTGGCACAGCGGCGGCATCCTGGATCAGACCCGTTCCCCGGCCAATGTGCCCGCCCTGGAGCGCGAGGCCCAGCGCATCGCCGAGCACATCATCGCCGCCCTCGACTATGTGGGTGTGCTGACGGTGGAGTTCTTCCTGGTCGGCGGTGAGCTACTGGTCAACGAGATGGCCCCCCGGCCCCACAATTCGGGTCACCCCAGCATCGACAACGCCGGTTGCAGCCAGTTCGAGTTGCAGGTGCGCGCCCTGTGCGATCTGCCGCTGCCGGCGCAGGCTGAGGTTCAGCCCGCCATCCTGCTCAACCTGCTCGGGGATCTGTGGCAAGACGGCACGCCGGACTGGGCCGGCGCCCTGGCCCTGCCCGGGGTGCACCTTCACCTCTATGGCAAGGGTGAGGCCCGCCCCGGCCGCAAGATGGGCCACGTCACCGTCACTGGCCGCGACTGGGCGGCGGTCGAGGCCACCGCGCACCAGCTGCGCGCCCTGCTGGGTCTGCCTCCGCGCTGAGTCCACCCCTTGACATGCAAAGACCCGGGCCAAGGCCCGGGTCTTTTTTTTATGACTTGAGAAGCGAGAGGGGTCAGGCCCTGTCGACAGCCGCAACAGGAGCCGGCAGGCGGATGGTGAGGGAGAGCACCAGGGCCACCACCAGCAACACCAAAATGAGGTTGAAGGTCGCCATGAAGCCGCCAAACAGGGAGGCCACGATGGAGCCGATGATGCTGCCCAGACCAAAGCCGAGATAGATGACGCCGTAGTTCTTGGTCAGGTTGTTGAGACCGAAGAAGTCGCTCACCAGCGAGGGGTAGACGGTGATGGTGCCGCCGAAGCTGAACGCCACGCAGGCCACCGCCACGAAGAACAGGTTGGCGTTGAGCGGCACGAACAACAGCAGCGCCATGCCCGCCAGGGTAATCAGCTGGGCAATGGTGATGACCCGGATACGGGACATCTTGTCGGAGAGGATGCCCAGCACCAGCCGGCCACCCAGGTTGGCCATGGCGATGATGGCGACGGCGTTGGCAGCGACCACGGCCGGCAGGCCCACCATGTTCTCGCCGATGTCCTTGGCCACGCCGATGACGTAGAGACCGCTCATGCAGGCGGTGAGGAACATCAGCGCCAGCATCCAGTATTGGGGCTTGCGCATCGCCTCGGCCAGGGTGAAGTCGCGGCTCTCGCTCTGCTGCACGGCGGCGGCCTGCTTGGGCGCATCCTTCATCAGCATGCCACCCACCAGCACCATGGACATGGCGATCAGCCCCCACAGCTGGAAGGTGGTCTCAAGGCCGTTGCTCGAGAGCAGCAGCAGGTTGATGTACTTGAAGCCGAGGCTGCCGAGGCCATAAGCACCGATAGAGCAGGCGGAGATGAGCCCCTTGCGCTCCGGGAACCACTTCACACAGTTGGAGAGGGTCATCAGGTAGCCGGTACCGTCTGCAAAACCGACCAGAATGCCGGCACAGAGGTAGAGCATCGCCAGGTTGCTGGCATGGGCGGTGAGGAAGAAGCCGATGCCGAGCAGCACGCCGGCGCCCAGGGTGACGTTGCGCACCCCGAACCGCTCCTGCAGCTTGCCTGCCAGGGAGGAGGCCACCGCCAGGGAGAGGCTGAGCAGGCCGAAGGCGAAGGCGACCTGGCTCACCGGCTCGTCCAGCTTGTCAGAGAGCTGGGCGTTGAACAGGCTCCAGGTGTAAACGGATCCCAGCGCGAACTGGGTGATGATGGTCCCCAACAGGGTGAGGTAACGGGTGCGATTCAGCTCTCTGGTCATGATGCGTCTCGAGGAATGGCCTTAAGGAAACTGGGGCCACTATAGACAAGACGCCGCTCCCACCGACCGATTACGGCATGAAATGCAGATCGGCGGGAATGAATGACAATCAGAGCCGCATCAGCTGACGGAACGCCTTGATGTTGCTGCGGCTGACCGGCACCTCGAACGGCAGGTCATGGAGCCGGATGAGATAGGTACTGTTGAACCAGGGCACTATCTCGCGGATCTTGTTGATGTTGACGCAATAGGAGCGGTGGCAGCGGAAGAAGCCCTCGGCAGGCAGCCGGCTGACGAACTCGCTGAGAGTCATGGTCATCACGTAGCGATCGGTACGGGTGTAGACATGGGTCAGCTTCTCGTCCGCTTCCGCGTAGTAGATCTGCTCGCAGGGGGTGACGATGATGCGCTCCCCCTTCACCAGATTGACGGTGCGGTTCTGTGGTGTCCCGGACTCCGCCCCCTGGGGCTGGGACTTGCCCGCCAGTTCGAGCTTCTGCAGCAGATTGATGAGGCGCGGCTCGTTGTAGGGCTTGAGGATGTAGTCGAATGCCTCCAGCTCGAACGCCTCCACCGCAAACTCCTTGTAGGCGGTGACGAAGACGATATGGGGCGGATGGCTGGACTTGTGCAGGTTCTTGGCCAGCAGCAGGCCGTCGATGGCGGGGATCTGGATATCCAGAAACACCACATCCACCTCGTGATCCTGCAGATACTTGAACGCCTCCAGCCCGTCTTCGAAGCTCGCCACTATCTCGATGTTGCTGTGCTGCCCCACCAGAAAGGCCAGCTCCTCGCGGGCCAGATACTCATCTTCCACAATGATCGCTTTCAGCATGGCATTGCCTCCTGATCAGGCAGATAGAAACAGACTTCGGTCCCCGGCTCCAGCCGCTTGAGGTGCAGGCCGTCGCCATAGAGCAGCTTGACCCGCTGATGCACGTTCATCAGACCGATGCTGCGGCTCTCCACCCGACCGGCGGCGACCCCGTCGATCACCGCCTGGCTGATGCCGTAGCCGGTGTCGCGCACCGCGACCCGGATGCCGCCCGCCAGCTGCTTCACCTCGATGGTGACCCGACCCGGCGCACTGCGGGGCTGGATGCCGTGCAGGATGGCGTTTTCCACCAACGGCTGCAACAGCAGGCTCGGCACCTGGATATGCACGTCGTCCACCTCGAACACCACCTCCAGCTTGTCGCCGAAGCGGGCCTGCTCGATGGCCACGTAGTCGCGCACCTGCTGCAGCTCCTCCTGGATGTCGATGAGGGTGTCCCCCTTGTTGAGGTTGTAGCGCAGGTAATCCGCGAGGTTCGCGATCAGCTGGCGTGCCTGCTGGGGACGGATGCGGATCAAGGATGAGATGGCATTGAGGGCGTTGAACAGGAAGTGGGGGTTGATCTTGCTCTGCAGCGCGGTGAACTCCGCCTTGCGGGTCATCTCCTTGAGCTGCTCGATGCGCGACACCTCCATCTGGGTGGAGATGAGCTGGGAGAGACCCACCGCCATCTCCTTGAGGGAGCTGGTGATGCTGTGGGTGCGGCGATAGTAGATCTTGAGGGTGCCGCTGACGGCGCCGTTTTCCCGCAGCGGAATAATGATGACCGAGTGGAAATCGGAGAGGTGATACTGGCGCAGATCGTTGTTGATGATGATCTGGTCCAGCAGCACCGCTCTGTGGGTCATGTCGCTGATGGCGTGGTGCTCGTCCAGCTCGTAGTAATCCTTGCCCACCCCCACATAGGCCAGCACGTCGCGGGTATCGGTGATGGCCACCGCATCGGCGCTGATCTCGCTGCGAATGATGCCGCACACCTGGCTCAGGGAGTGGCGATCGATGTTCTGGAAAAACGGCAACGTCTTGTTGGCGATGTCGAGCGCCAGCTTGGCCTGCTTGGCGGCAATCAGCTCCTTCTCGTCGTCCAGGTCCTGCACCAGCTTGATGATGAGCCCGATACAGAGCGCACCGGCGATCATCGGGTAGGCAATATGACTGACAATCTCCACACCTACCGCATGGGGCTCGGTCAGTTGCCAGATAAGCAGCATGGTCAGCCCCTCGCAGGCCATCCCCGCCAGGATGCCATAGAGCCAGAGCCGCGACTTGCGACAGCGCAGGTGCAGCCAGGTGGCGAGCAGGCCGGCGATGATGCTGGCGATGAGACAGGGAATGGAGGTGTGGCCATCCATGTCGATGAGATAACGGTGCAGACCCGAGATGACCCCGGCCGGAATGCCGACCCAGGGGCCGAACAGGATGCCGCCCGAGATGATGGCGATGATCCGCACATTGATGAGGGCCCCCTCCACCGGAATGCCGGTGTAGGTGCTGAACACCGCGAACAGACAGAAGATGGCCGCCACCAGCACCAGCTCGGCCGGGGTGTGGTCACGCTTCTGGAACAATCGCTGAAACGGCCGGGTGCGGGTGAGAAGAAAGAGCGTCATCAGCATCAGCGCCGCCCGCTCAAACACCGCCAACAACATCATCTGATTTTCGAGCATGGCTCTCCTCCGTCAATGGCATGGCGCCAGGGGGCGGATCATACCCCTTATCTGCCGCCGACTCATGGGCGAATCCGGGGAGAGCGGTTCAGCTTTCGGGGAAAGCGCCGATAAGAGGAGGCCCTCGCCAAGGAGGGCCCAGTCCGACAAAGGAGATAACTATGTTTCAAAAAAGCATGGTGCTGGCAGTGATGATCGGTTGCAGCAGCGCCGCCGTTCACGCCAATACGCAGGTGAGCCAGCTGAACTGGCAGGCCACCGCCAGCAAAGAGACCAACATGGAAGTAGCGCTTACCCACCCAGGCCTCCAGGCCATCAATTCGGATCCTGCACAGGCTCCCGTCCAGATCCTGGCAGCAGACCTGAGCCACCCGGATTTCAACACCACCTATCGTTTGCAAGCCCGCGCACTCTACGGCTCCCTGCCACAGCAGGATGATCTCCGGATCACGCTGGCGCTCAACGGACAACCCCTCGAAGCAAGCCGCACCCTCCCCCTGGCGCAGGCGACCCGCTATTACCTCAGCTATCAGGCCCCGTCAGCCAGACCGGACCAGGTGGGCGAAGCCGCCTATGAGTTGATGGTGTACTGGCTGGGCTGACCACAGGAGCCGAAGGCATGTTCCCATGCCTTCATTCCTCCCCTTCCTTCACCTGCAGTTGGGTCGCCGCCAGCCGAACGACCTCGTACTCTTGCTGCAAACGGGCCAGCGCCTCGGGCAGCCTGGCCTGATCGAGCTCCCAGGATTCTATTTCGCTGCAGGTCGCCACCAGTTTCAGCGTGCCCATGATCCTGGCGCCCCCTTTCAGGCGATGTATGCGGTCGATGAACTGGCCGACATGCCCCTCCTCCGCGGCCCGTTGCAATCCCGCGATATCGTCGTCACTGGCCCGCACGAACTCGGCCAGCAGAGGCACCATCAGGGTCGACTGGTGTGCGGTCAGCGGCCCCAGATACCGCCGGATCTCCTCCATGCAGACGACAATGTCACTCTGCTCTTCCCGCTGCATGTGCCGACGCAGGCAGTGATCGAGCGCCTCCAGCCCGACGGGCTTGAACAGACAGTCATCCATCCCTGCCGCCTGCCCTTCATTGATCTGCTCCTGCCGCGCATCGGCCGTCAGCCCGAGGATCACGGTGCGTCGCCAGCCGTGCAGCCGCTCCAGCTCCCGGCATTGGCGAACCAGCTCGAAGCCGTTCATGCCGGGCATGTTGAAGTCGGTCATGATGACATCCACCCTGGCTCCGATCAGCAGCCGCAGCGCCTCTTCTCCCGACTCGACGGCCGTGGCGTCATGGCCCAGATAAGCCAGTTGCTGGCTGACCAGCAACCGGTTGGCTGGATGATCGTCCACGACCATGATCTTCAGTCGCCGCACCGGCTCCACCGCCGGCTCCTGTGCAGGCGTGGCGGGCATCGCCACGGCATCAGCCACCGGCAGCTTGATCTCGATACTGACCCGGGTCCCCTGCCCGGGCGCACTCTCCAGTTGCAGGGAGCCGCCCATCGTCTCGCACAGGGAGCGGGAGATCATCAGACCCAGCCCAGTACCCGACTGCTGGATTTTCTCGGGTTGGCTGGCCTGGCTGAAGGGCTCGAACAGCCTGGCCTGCTCGGCCTGATCGATGCCGATTCCGGTATCCAGAATGGTGAGCTGCACGGTACACCAGCCATCGCTGACCCGGGAGGCCAGCGTCACCGTGACCGACCCGCGCTCGGTGTACTTGATGGCGTTGCTGATCAGGTTGGAGACGATCTGCTTGTAACAAAGACCATCGATCTGCACCCAGGAAGGATTGCCCGTGACGAGATCCAGCCGCAGATTTTTCTGCCTCGCCAGCGCGGTAAAGACGGTAACGACCGATGCTGTCAGGGTCACGATGTCATGGGGTTCGGGGGCAAGTTCGAACCGGCCAGACTCGATCTTGGAAATATCCAGGATGTCGCCGATGAGGCTCAGCAGATCGCTGGCAGAGCCATGGACAATGGCGAGGGAGGCCTGATCCTCCTCGTGCAGCCGACCCCGCTTGAGCGCCAGTTCCAGCAAGCCGATGATGGCATTCATGGGGGTACGGATCTCGTGGCTCATGGTCGCGAGGAAGGTGCTCTTGGCACGGTTAGCCTCCTGGGCCTCCTGGCTGGCCACCGCCAGCTCATCGAGCAGGCGTACCCGTTCGCTGACGTCGATCCAGCCTCCCACGCCACCCTGCACATTGCCGTCCAGATCGTAGTAAGGCTGAACCCAGTGATAGACGTCGACCCCGCCCGTCGGCAGGACCAGACGGTGATCCCCCTCCTGGGCGCGGCGGCTGTCACAGGAAAGCATCAGATCCCCGTGCAGGGGAGCAAGAAAAGGCCAGCGCGTGCGTGCGTCGTCCAGGCCCGTGCCGAGCAGACCGACCTTGGGCTCGCCAAGGAAGCTGGCATAGCTGCTGTTGCACAGCACCAGGATCCCGTTCAGATCCCGCGCATAGATGGGGTGAGGTGTCCCGTCCACCAGATCGGCGATGAACTTGAGCTGGGTGCTCAGCGCCCCCCTCCACCAGCCGCCGCTCGCGGATCTGCTTGCGCAGGGACAGGCCCCACAGGCCAACCCAGAGGGTCAACAGCAGGATCAAGGCGATAAAGACCCCGAACTCCTGAATCAACTCCTGCCAGGAGACACTCTCCTGTTTGACATTGACCCGCCAGCGGTTGGAGAGCCCTTCCAGCTCATCCGGCGGAATGATGGCAATCACCTTGTCCAGAATGTCCCGCAGTACGGGATGCGCGGGGGTGACCGCAAACGCGGCACCGATGGAGATGGAATCGAACAGCTCTCCCGTGATGAGCAGGCTATCGGGGAATTTGCTGTTGACGTAGTACTTGGCCACCCGCAGCGGCAGTATGGTCACATCGCACACTTCCGTCGCCACACAACGCATGGCGTCTTCAATCGTATCGAACTGCCGCGACGTCAGCTTGCCGTATTCCGCCTCGATGGCCTGGGTCGAGATAAAGCCTCTGACCATGGCCACGGTGCCAGTCTTGGGCAGCGCTGCAGGGGGGACCTCCCGGTGGAGCAGCCCCACCACATAGGAGAGGGGATCGAGGACAAAGGCCCGGCTGAACAGATAGCGGTTCCTGCGCTCGGCAGAGGGGCTCAACACTCCCGCATCCACCTGGCCGCTATCCAGCAACTGGGTCATCTGCTCCGGTGTCTTCACTGGCACCACCTCGAGCTCCACTCCCAGCTTGGCTCGCATGACCTGCAGCAGATCGGCGACCACGCCGTGCATGGTACCGGTGACGTCATAAAAACTGAGGGGCGGAATACCGCTGTTCACCGCAATCCGGATCTTCTCCCGTTTGCCCAGCCATTCCCATTGCTCGCGGCTCAGGTCGATTCTGCTGGCACCGATGGAGAGGCCCCCCCCATTCCAGCGCTTGGGAAGGTGCGAATAAGCGGGGAAATTCTTCTCGGCTGACTCAGTCATTTCATTTTTTCAGTTTGAGCCGATCTTTTCTCCCGTAAATGCCTTGAATCAGCCTATTTAGACCGTTTCTTCGC
>NZ_JBLUXC010000079.1:0-13312 GCF_048276795.1 Aeromonas sp. PS2Canimalfood6 | reverse complement strand
CAGGGCGATGCCAAGGCGCAGGGCTTGCTGGGGATAATGTACGTGCAGGGCAAGGGGGTGGCACAGGACGACAAGCAGGCGGTGACCTGGTTCCGCAAGGCGGCCGAACAGGGCGATGCCACGGCGCAGTACCTTATGGGGATGGCATATGAGGATGGCCGGGGGGTGGCACAGGACGACAAGCAGGCGGTGGCCTGGTTCCGCAAGGCGGCCGAACAGGGCGATGCCAAGGCGCAGGGCTTGCTGGGGATAATGTACGTGCAGGGCAAGGGGGTGGCACAGGACGACAAGCAGGCGGTGACCTGGTTCCGCAAGGCGGCCGAACAGGGCGATGCCAAGGCGCAGAGCATGCTGGGGTCAATGTACGTGCAGGGCAAGGGGGTGGCGCAGGACTACAAGCAGGCGGTGGCTTGGACCCGTAAGGCCGCCGAACAGGGCAATGCCAAGGCACAACTTCTCCTCGGAGTGATGTACGACAACGGTGTGGGTGTGGTGCAGGATAACAAGCTAGCTTACGTCTGGGGGAGCCCGCAGAATTCGGAAAAAATCGTACGCTAAGGTTTTCCGAATTCTGCGGGCTCCCCTATCTCATCTGCGCAAGGCAGAACGTGAAGACGGCCGCCCTGGACCTCGCCCGCGAGCGCCAGGCGCACGAGGCCGGCGCGCGGACCCGCGCCACGGCCCACGAGCGGACGCCGCAGCAGGAGCGCCAGAAGGCCGCCAGAGAGGCCGAGCGCGGCCGTGAGGCTTGGACGCTAGGGCAGGGCATGAAAAAGCCCGTAGCGGGCTGCTACGGGCGTCTGACGCGGTGGAAAGGGGGAGGGGATGTTGTCTACATGGCTCTGCTGTAGTGAGTGGGTTGCGCTCCGGCAGCGGTCCTGATCAATCGTCACCCTTTCTCGGTCCTTCAACGTTCCTGACAACGAGCCTCCTTTTCGCCAATCCATCGACAATCACCGCGAGTCCCTGCTCGAACGCTGCGTCCGGACCGGCTTCGTCGAAGGCGTCTATCGCGGCCCGCAACAGCGGCGAGAGCGGAGCCTGTTCAACGGTGCCGCCGCGCTCGCCGGCATCGCTGTCGCCGGCCTGCTCCTCAAGCACGGCCCCAACAGTGAAGTAGCTGATTGTCATCAGCGCATTGACGGCGTCCCCGGCCGAAAAACCCGCCTCGCAGAGGAAGCGAAGCTGCGCGTCGGCCGTTTCCATCTGCGGTGCGCCCGGTCGCGTGCCGGCATGGATGCGCGCGCCATCGCGGTAGGCGAGCAGCGCCTGCCTGAAGCTGCGGGCATTCCCGATCAGAAATGAGCGCCAGTCGTCGTCGGCTCTCGGCACCGAATGCGTATGATTCTCCGCCAGCATGGCTTCGGCCAGTGCGTCGAGCAGCGCCCGCTTGTTCCTGAAGTGCCAGTAAAGCGCCGGCTGCTGAACCCCCAACCGTTCCGCCAGTTTGCGTGTCGTCAGACCGTCTACGCCGACCTCGTTCAACAGGTCCAGGGCGGCACGGATCACTGTATTCGGCTGCAACTTTGTCATGCTTGACACTTTATCACTGATAAACATAATATGTCCACCAACTTATCAGTGATAAAGAATCCGCGCGTTCAATCGGACCAGCGGAGGCTGGTCCGGAGGCCAGACGTGAAACCCAACAGACCCCTGATCGTAATTCTGAGCACTGTCGCGCTCGACGCTGTCGGCATCGGCCTGATTATGCCGGTGCTGCCGGGCCTCCTGCGCGATCTGGTTCACTCGAACGACGTCACCGCCCACTATGGCATTCTGCTGGCGCTGTATGCGTTGATGCAATTTGCCTGCGCACCTGTGCTGGGCGCGCTGTCGGATCGTTTCGGGCGGCGGCCGGTCTTGCTCGTCTCGCTGGCCGGCGCTGCTGTCGACTACGCCATCATGGCGACGGCGCCTTTCCTTTGGGTTCTCTATATCGGGCGGATCGTGGCCGGCATCACCGGGGCGACTGGGGCGGTAGCCGGCGCTTATATTGCCGATATCACTGATGGCGATGAGCGCGCGCGGCACTTCGGCTTCATGAGCGCCTGTTTCGGGTTCGGGATGGTCGCGGGACCTGTGCTCGGTGGGCTGATGGGCGGTTTCTCCCCCCACGCTCCGTTCTTCGCCGCGGCAGCCTTGAACGGCCTCAATTTCCTGACGGGCTGTTTCCTTTTGCCGGAGTCGCACAAAGGCGAACGCCGGCCGTTACGCCGGGAGGCTCTCAACCCGCTCGCTTCGTTCCGGTGGGCCCGGGGCATGACCGTCGTCGCCGCCCTGATGGCGGTCTTCTTCATCATGCAACTTGTCGGACAGGTGCCGGCCGCGCTTTG
Source organism: Aeromonas sp. PS2Canimalfood6 (assembly GCF_048276795.1). Classification (NCBI taxonomy): domain Bacteria; kingdom Pseudomonadati; phylum Pseudomonadota; class Gammaproteobacteria; order Aeromonadales; family Aeromonadaceae; genus Aeromonas; species Aeromonas sp. PS2Canimalfood6. The sequence goes on along the minus strand of NZ_JBLUXC010000079.1, from coordinate 10,976 downwards.
GGTCATTTTCGGCGAGGATCGCTTTCACTGGGACGCGACCACGATCGGCATTTCGCTTGCCGCATTTGGCATTCTGCATTCACTCGCCCAGGCAATGATCACCGGCCCTGTAGCCGCCCGGCTCGGCGAAAGGCGGGCACTCATGCTCGGAATGATTGCCGACGGCACAGGCTACATCCTGCTTGCCTTCGCGACACGGGGATGGATGGCGTTCCCGATCATGGTCCTGCTTGCTTCGGGTGGCATCGGAATGCCGGCGCTGCAAGCAATGTTGTCCAGGCAGGTGGATGAGGAACGTCAGGGGCAGCTGCAAGGCTCACTGGCGGCGCTCACCAGCCTGACCTCGATCGTCGGACCCCTCCTCTTCACGGCGATCTATGCGGCTTCTATAACAACGTGGAACGGGTGGGCATGGATTGCAGGCGCTGCCCTCTACTTGCTCTGCCTGCCGGCGCTGCGTCGCGGGCTTTGGAGCGGCGCAGGGCAACGAGCCGATCGCTGATCGTGGAAACGATAGGCCTATGCCATGCGGGTCAAGGCGACTTCCGGCAAGCTATACGCGCCCTAGGAGTGCGGTTGGAACGTTGGCCCAGCCAGATACTCCCGATCACGAGCAGGACGCCGATGATTTGAAGCGCACTCAGCGTCTGATCCAAGAACAACCATCCTAGCAACACGGCGGTCCCCGGGCTGAGAAAGCCCAGTAAGGAAACAACTGTAGGTTCGAGTCGCGAGATCCCCCGGAACCAAAGGAAGTAGGTTAAACCCGCTCCGATCAGGCCGAGCCACGCCAGGCCGAGAACATTGGTTCCTGTAGGCATCGGGATTGGCGGATCAAACACTAAAGCTACTGGAACGAGCAGAAGTCCTCCGGCCGCCAGTTGCCAGGCGGTAAAGGTGAGCAGAGGCACGGGAGGTTGCCACTTGCGGGTCAGCACGGTTCCGAACGCCATGGAAACCGCCCCCGCCAGGCCCGCTGCGACGCCGACAGGATCTAGCGCTGCGTTTGGTGTCAACACCAACAGCGCCACGCCCGCAGTTCCGCAAATAGCCCCCAGGACCGCCATCAATCGTATCGGGCTACCTAGCAGAGCGGCAGAGATGAACACGACCATCAGCGGCTGCACAGCGCCTACCGTCGCCGCGACCCCGCCCGGCAGGCGGTAGACCGAAATAAACAACAAGCTCCAGAATAGCGAAATATTAAGTGCGCCGAGGATGAAGATGCGCATCCACCAGATTCCCGTTGGAATCTGTCGGACGATCATCACGAGCAATAAACCCGCCGGCAACGCCCGCAGCATCGCGACCGTCATCGGTGAGAAGTTCGGCAGGTATTGGGTGGTGACAATGTAGGTGCTGCCCCAAATGGCAGGTGCTATCGCTGTGAACAATAAATCGGGCGTGCGTAATGACATGCGATTACAAGACCTCCGCTACGGCGATGGGTTTTTGAGAGTTGCAGGCGCCGCGATGACCGCACCCTGACTTGGACTGGCCCTGCCTCGCACCAATCCACCTGCGGCTATGGCCGCGATCATGCGAGGCCCGAAAATTACACGACCTGTACACGTCCGCCGAACCCGGAACGCAACAGAGCTTCGTGGGCATCCCGATCCGGGTCGTAGCAGCAGTCCTGGACCAAACGCACGTCGTAGTCCGCATCACTAGCCCAGGCGACGCTTGAAAGAACAACGCCGGTGGTGCTTATCCCGGCCATGACAAGCGTGCTTACGCCGCGCGTCCGAAGGTCGGCGTCGAGCGCCGTGCCATAAAAGACGCTGGCTCGCGGACATGCATAGAAAAGGTCGCCCCGTTCGATCGCAAGCCCTTCGACGGGCAGACCGGTGCGAAATCGTCCGCTCGGGAGATACGGTGAGATTTGGCGATTCGTCGCCGGCGGCGCATGTTCATACTCTTCGCCGAGCGAAAAGTTGGGGAACAGCACGGGCCGGCCGCGCAAGGCGTGCTGGCAGCCGTGCAGACCCTGCGTGAGATGAACGCCGACAACCTGCGCAAGGTGCCGGCCGATGCACCCACGGCCTTCATCAAGCCGCGCTGGAAGCCGCTGGTGATCACCCCGGAAGGCCTCGACCGGAAATTCTACGAAATCTGCGCCCTGTCCGAGCTGAAGAACGCCCTGCGCTCCGGCGACATCTGGGTCAAGGGCTCGCGGCAGTTCCGCGACTTCGACGACTACCTGCTGCCGGCCGAGAAGTTCGCCGCACTCAAGCGCGAGCAGGCCCTGCCCCTGGCGATCAACCCGAACAGCGACCAGTACCTGGAAGAGCGTTTGCAGCTGCTGGACGAGCAGTTGGCCACCGTCACCCGCCTGGCCAAGGACAACGAGCTGCCCGATGCCATCCTCACCGAGTCAGGGCTGAAAATCACCCCGCTGGATGCGGCGGTGCCGGATCGGGCGCAGGCGCTGATCGACCAAACCAGCCAGTTACTGCCGCGCATCAAGATCACCGAACTGCTGATGGACGTGGACGACTGGACGGGCTTCAGCCGCCACTTCACCCACTTGAAGGACGGGGCCGAGGCCAAAGACAGGACGTTGCTGCTGTCCGCAATCCTCGGTGATGCGATCAACCTCGGGCTGACCAAGATGGCCGAGTCGAGCCCCGGCCTGACCTACGCCAAGCTGTCCTGGCTGCAAGCCTGGCACATCCGCGACGAAACCTATTCGGCGGCCTTGGCCGAGCTGGTCAACCACCAGTATCGCCACGCCTTTGCCGCCCACTGGGGCGACGGCACGACCTCATCCTCCGATGGCCAGCGCTTCCGCGCGGGTGGCCGGGGCGAGAGCACCGGGCACGTCAACCCGAAGTACGGTAGCGAGCCGGGACGGCTGTTCTATACCCATATCTCCGACCAGTACGCGCCGTTCAGCACCCGCGTGGTGAATGTCGGCGTCCGCGATTCCACCTATGTGCTCGACGGCCTGCTGTACCACGAGTCCGACCTGCGGATCGAGGAGCACTACACCGACACGGCCGGCTTCACCGATCACGTCTTTGCCCTGATGCACCTGCTAGGCTTCCGCTTCGCGCCGCGCATCCGCGACCTCGGCGAAACCAAGCTGTACGTGCCGCAGGGCGTGCAAGCCTACCCGACGTTGCGCCCGCTGATCGGCGGCACCCTGAACATCAAGCACGTGCGTGCCCACTGGGACGACATCCTGCGCCTGGCCAGCTCGATCAAGCAGGGCACCGTCACCGCCTCGCTGATGCTGCGCAAGCTCGGCAGCTACCCGCGCCAGAACGGACTGGCCGTGGCCCTGCGCGAGCTGGGCCGGATCGAGCGCACGCTGTTCATCCTGGACTGGCTGCAAAGTGTTGAACTGCGCCGCCGCGTGCATGCCGGCCTGAACAAAGGTGAGGCGCGCAACTCGCTGGCCAGGGCGGTGTTCTTCAACCGCCTTGGGGAAATCAGGGATCGGAGCTTCGAGCAGCAGCGCTACCGGGCCAGCGGCCTCAACCTGGTGACGGCGGCTATCGTGCTGTGGAACACGGTGTACCTGGAACGCGCCACCCAGGGGTTGGTCGAGGCCGGCAAGCCGGTGGACGGCGAGCTGCTGCAATTCCTGTCGCCGCTGGGCTGGGAGCACATCAACCTAACCGGCGATTACGTCTGGCGGCAGAGCCGCAGACTGGAAGACGGGAAGTTTCGGCCCTTACGGATGCCCGGAAAACCTTAGCGTACGATTTTTTCCGAATTCTGCGGGCTCCCCGTCTGGAGTTCGGTGTCTGCCGCCAATGGGGATGTCGAGGCGGCTACAAAACGTGACCTTTTCGCCAAGCGTTTATCGCCTGCGGTATTGGCAGAGGCGCAGGCACTGGCTGGCCAGTATGTTGAACTGTACCAACCCAAGCAGTAACCCCATCGGCTAGTGCGTATAAGGGGGTGTTACGTTAAATTGGACGCCCTTTTTGCTGCCCGTCACCCCGCAATACCCCTTGTCTTGCGCGGCGTTATTTCTCATTCTGCGCGGCATCCTCCCTTGCTTCGAGATCACCCCCATGGAAACCATTACCCATCCCACCCTCGTTCAACTGGTGGCCTCCGGCGCCGTCCGTGTCGTGGTCGCCGTCGGACAACCAGGCGGCTGGACCCTGTTGGTGCGCTACGGCCTCGCCGAACGCGCCCTCGCCGCCCAGCGAAGCAAACAACTCCGGGTCTTTCGTAAGCTCGATACCTTGCAGGCCTATTTGCAGGAAATCGGCGTGATCCGCTTTGAGATCGATGCCGCCGGGTTTGAGGCCGCTCCGAGACGCTTGTTGGGATCTTGAACATAGACGGCGTTATGAGCACCAGGAGCATCGCCATGGAGCGCAACTATTTGACGTAGTTGACAGGTATTAGTATGATAATAGGTAGATAGACAGCAGAAAATCGCCGATGCTGCTTACTCCTCGAAGAGGAAATATGAAGGGATTTTCTGGAGCGTTTTTACTCATTCTTGTTAAGTCAGGGAGAGGTGTTCCAGATTGGCGTCCTTCCTATCTAAATGCTTTAACTTTTGAGCCCCTAGCGTGATAAGCCGTGACGGGGCTTAAGCTTTTTAAGCTAATCTCGATGATTGCCACCCCGTAAAGTCCCTTCTTGCCGTTAACCGTGATGCTTTTTTCTGCGTTGAAAATCAGAGCTTGTTGCTCCCGCTCTGTATCCCCGTCATATCGCGGCTTGTTTATTGCTACATTGCTCTTCACGCTATATGCACTAGCCAAAATGGTTGCGCAGTCGCTTGGCGATGCGGCATCCTTCCCTACTCTCTGAGTGAGGACATGCTTAAAATATTCTCTTGTTAAGGTGACTCCCTTTTCTTCAGGGTTTACCCAGTCTTGCTCCGCGCAAATTGTCTTGATAGAACCGCGTTGGCGGTTTGTTAGTATGTATGAGAAAAGCCCCTGTGATGTCGCGGCGTCGTCAATTGAGTTCGCCGAGACTTGATTCATGAACTCATGAAATGCTTGAACCATTCCTTCTTCACCTGGCAACACAACAATCTCCTTACCCGTTTTTCCCTAATTCCACTGATTTTTGATTACGTTGCACGCAACATCTCACAGGTGTGGGAGCTTAAAATTTCGTTCCTACATCTGACATCCTGCTCACGAGAGCGTTGTATAAATCGTCTTTCGGCGTATTTTTGTAGAGTGATTGAACAGCCAGGAATGGGTTGAGAATGAGTACGTAGCTGAACTCTCCGTACATACCTTCTTTCTGAGCTATGAATCCGAGCTCAACCAGCTTTTTCATTCGCCCTAGCCATGTGTTAACCGCTCTTTCCCCTGCAAATCCAGATTCAAAAGACATCCTTTGTCGGTCTCTTATTTCTAGAAAACTATGATCAAAAACGTTACAGAGCAGGGCTAGATAAGCTCCTGACACAGGGGTTCCTTTTCCGGCGAACCTATCCATTATCCTGGCCAGTTGCGGTAGCGTTCTGGGGACTGAAGCGAATCCTTTTTGGACCGTTTTATCCCAAAGGTCCAGGGCGTCTAACGTATCGCCCCATATCTGCTGACGCAGTTCTAACCTCTTTTCTGACTGCTTTTTTCTTCCTGCCGCTTCCGATTTTTGCGTCATTCATTTGCCCCTCATTACAATAGCTAAATGCTATTGCTTTTTTTCTTTAAAAACAATGACTTATGTGTTATTTGCCTGCTGTTGCCTTGTCCTGGGATATGCAAACTAAGCATATCTATTGCGTTTAATTTTTCGTTTACTGTGTGTTAGTTGCAATGAATATTGCGGCTTGTTGTTTTAAGTTGTTGTTTTTTTTGGTTTTTTTTATTTTTTGCTGTTATCCCAGTTGCCCTATGTTATCTGTCGTCATCTGGTGTTATCCAGGTCATCCTTGGAGGGTATGGGAGGGATGGAGGGTAGGAAACGGGTTGCACTTTTTTTGGAGCGTGACAATGATTGAATGAGTTTTTGAGAAAATGAGTTTTTGAGATGAAAGTTATTTCGGTCTTAAATCAGAAGGGGGGGAGTGGTAAAACCACGATCGCCACCCATCTAAGTAGATCGCTCCAACTGGCAGGGTATGACGTGCTGCTTATCGATAGCGATCCACAGGGGAGTGCAAGAGATTGGTCCGCAGTGTGTGATGATCAGCCGGTGCCGGTAGTGGGGATTGATAGGCCAACCATCGAGCGCGACATCAAAGCTGTGTCTCACAAAGACATTATTGTGATCGATGGTGCTCCGCAGGCCGCTGACCTAGCGATCTCCGCGATCAAGGCAAGTAATTTGGTGCTGATCCCCGTCCAGCCATCTCCCTACGATATTTGGGCGGCCTCTGATCTGGTTGATCTGGTGAAGCAGCGGATAGAAATGACCGATGGCCGTTTGAAGGCTGCCTTTGTGGTGAGTCGAGCCATCAAGAACACCAAGATCGGCGCTGAGATCAGAGAGGCGCTGGAAGGGTATGGTCTGCCGGTATTGGCGGCGAGAGTGACCCAAAGCGTTGCTTATCCGAGCACCGCAGCTGCAGGTACCACTGTGCTTGATGCTGAGCCTAATAGCAATGCAGCCCAGGAAATACGGGGCTTGGCAGATGAAGTATTAGCATTACTCAAGTGAGTTAATGAGGGTGTGAGTAAATGAGTGTGTTGAAAGCTGGTCGCCCCAGTAGCCAAAAACGGGCAATGACCATGGGTGATATCGCAGGATCCGAGAAGATGAAGCGGGTTAATTTTGACCTGCCAGAGGTGTTGCATACCAAGCTGAAAATGCATGCTGCTGCACAAGGGAAGTCCATCAAGGATATCATGACGGACTTTGTTGAAGCCTTGCCGTGATCGATTGATTATCAACTATCCTGTCGGGATAGTATTGAATATATGAGTATTTTTTGCAGTAGTGCGTACTAAAAAGCGTTGATCGATCAGTCTGATCAACGCTACTCTGTGCGCCAGAAACGAAAAAACCGCCTTGGCGGGCGGTTTTTCGAAGGTACTCGGAGTTGGCGCTCTTTGTACCTGGTAACGGCTCCGTAGAGGGAAGCAGCTACCAAAAGTCCCAATAAGTTTAGCGGCACTTTGCCGTATCTTTCAAGCTAATTCCCTCTTTACACCCGTTACCGAAGGCCACCACCTTTGGCGCGTTGTCGTACCCGCACGGATTGGAAGCATGAGTTTGTTGCCGTGTGTAGGTGTGGTTGGTCGGGCAGAACGGGGAAATCTCACATACTGCCCAGCGTGCGATCGCGCACCACAGCCGCCCACGATTCGCAACCGTGGGGCATTTGCAAGCAGAGCGTAACGGGGAACCAACCACGGCCAGCTCTTAAAAAACGGCGCGGCAGTCTGGCCATCAGGCGGGGACTAAAGCAGATGCAGCAAGGACGGGGTGTGTCTCTGGAGCGCGTGAGAGGGAGCTGCCGCAAGCAGTCTCGATAGTCCGGAGCAAGGCGAGTCAATCTTGTGTAACTACGTCATTTTTAACGTAGCCAAGCAGGAGGGCTCTCCTATCTTGAAGCGCAGCGGAAAGATAGGAGAGCCTGCCAACTGGGGAGCTTTGCGACATCCTTTTTGCGCGGCCTTTGGGCCGTTGTCTTTGAGCTCTTCATAATCGAGAGAGGATCTTGGCGAGGTGGTTAAGCCTGCTCCCGAAGGGCTGTCCATCAGGCCATGTGTTTGGCCTGTGGGCAGGAGGGCTTATCCACGGAGCGGGTTTTGTCTCGGTGGTTTAACGTTTTCAGCGACTGCTCAGATCGATCTCGATGCGCCGAAAACCTATCCCGTTGGCGGTGTTGGCTGCGGCATCGATGCTTTTGAACACGCGCCAGCCGCCACGTTGTCGTTCTAGGACAATGGACTCGTTCTGTTTGCCGAACTTCACCAGATGCAGGTGGTAGCCCTGGCCCATCGGGGTGGGGGCGATCAGCGCCTTGGCAAACCCGCCTTGGTCGAAGACCCACTTCGCTTGCAGTTCTTCCATATCACAATCCTATTTTGAATAATCAAAATCAGAATTTGATTGTAGCGGAGGACGGGGCGGCAGGCCAGCCCTGTCCAGTAACTCCCACAACAGCCGCACCGCATACCAATGGTCCTGTCGCGTCCGTTCGGAGAGGTGACTGTGGCGGGCCCAATAGCGGTGCAGGTGGGCCCGTCCTATCTGGGGCGGTAGCCTCACCCCCTGCTCATGCTGACGAATGTCCTCTAAAACGGCAATCAGCCTGCTGACAGTAGCTCTTCGGCTGGTTTTGCCACCGTGTCGCAGGTAGACATCGACCCGGGCTCTGATCCACGTTTCCATGCTGCTCATGATCGTTACCCCAGGTAGGTGTTGGTGACATCGATCCGCCCGTGGCCCAGCTCGGTGGCCACCTGCAGACGGGCCTGCTGATCGAGCGTCCGCGCTGCAGCGACGTCGATCCCGAGCCTGGTGGCCAAAAACCGATGATGTTCGGCCCCGTGACGGATCCCGGCTGCGACGGGCGTGGGGGCCCCCACTAGGGCGGCGTACCGTTCTTGGGCGTAGGCATGGCGTTCGCCATGCGAGCGAATTCCCGCGCTGCGCAGCTCGGCATAGGCCTCCGCGCGAAATTCACGATAGGTCTGATGAGCGGGGATCAGGCTGCGATCAGCGCCCTGGAGCATCGCGGCGTTGGCCAGCACAAATCGCTGGGTCATCGGGCGGGTGATGGGTAGATCCCTGGCCAGACCGCCCTTGGTGCCAGCCTCGATACGCACTGTGCCGTTTTTGGCCTGTGTCAGCGCCCGGACGGCGTCCATTTTTGCAGCCTCCTCAAACCGCAGCCCGAATTCCCGCTGCAGGGCGAGGATGGCGGCCAGCCGCTCCGGCAACGCTGGCAGCACGTTGTCGTGCTGGGACAACGACACGGCCCGATCAGTGGTGGCGATCCCGCTACGGATCGGCAGCCCCGCCTCGCGCACGGGATCGAGCCGCACGGCACGATCGCCACGGGCGATTTCCAGCACTCTGTTGACGGAGGAGAGCGCGTTTTGGGCGGTGGCGGGGCTGATCTCTCCCCGCTCCAGCCGCTCGATCAGGTGGGTGGCGTAGTCGCGCAGGGTCGAGGCCTCGATATGCCGCATGTCCTTGATACCCGCAGTATCTCGCGCCCAGGCGGCGAACTGTGCCCAGCGATCCGCCATCGTAGCGATCGAGCTGTGACTCTGCATCCCCTCGCGCAGGGCGTGCAGCCCTGCCCGGGCCATATCCCTGGCACCGAGGCCAAAATTTCTCGCGTTCGGGTGGGCTCTATCACATCGCGCCATATCAAAATCCTTTTTTGATTATTCATTTTATGGTTTTGATGCCGCCATCCCCTGATACTGGTGTTGAGTGTTATGCGTGTGTTTGCGACTACGCGTGTCGTGGTGGCATCGGGGTTTGCTCCTTACGCGGTGAGCGTGTTGTTGTTCCGCAGAGCGGAGGTGGCTGCTGTGGCAGGGGGCTCCTGCAGGCAGGGCGCGGGTCGAGATCGACTGCGCCGAGCATCCGGCTGGCCTGGCTGAGCGACGGTTTCGTCGTGTTTCGTGCCAGGGAGATCTGGCGGCGTGGCCCGAGGGCTCTGGAGTTGCGCCGGGTTGGCGCTGGCCGTCTCTGTCAGACAGAGACGGCAGGGGGGCTATCGTGCGCGTCGCATCGGCTGTCCGGCGATGGGGGCGGAGGCCGAAATGCTGCCATGGCAGCGTGATGCTGGACGTCGATGTGTGTGCCGGTATATCCAACGGATTGTGGCCCCGAGGGGCTTCATTACCCATGGTGCATTGCCAACGGCGTATAACCCGAGGGTCGCCACGCAGAGCTGGTCTGCGCCGATGCAGGTTTTATGGTCGCATCCCACCCACTCAGGCTATGCCTGTTTTTCAGGCTGGCCGTCCACCCGCCACCGGTAGTTTTGGGTGCGCCCCTGATTATCCAGTGGAGCTCGACTGGCGAGGACCCTTGGCCGATTGCTGGTTTCAGCAATGGTCAGGGGTGGTCCTCAGTTGGGTGAGTGATCAGTATCATGCAAGTGATGAGGGTTTGCAATAAGTGTTTGATAAACAAGGCTTTGTATCCTGTCAGGATAATTGGTGGCGTTTATCGGAATGCGCGTCAATCGCGAAGGAGGTTTTTGCCCATTGGCTGCGAATGTTGGATCGAAACGACGTCCCGCTGGGCCCGCCCCTCAAACCGCTTCAGAAGCGTTGCAAACCTTCAGGCCGTCAATGCCCTGTCTTGGGTATTGAAACGCTACCAAACGCGATACAGGCGGCCTGTTTGCCGCCAGCGCCCCGTTTTAGCCGCTAAACATCGTGATTGAACATAAAAGCGATTAGGCGCGGCGGCTTTGGGGGAGCTCCTGCGCTGTTTTGGGATCCCCGAGACAACCCGCTGGTGCCACCTGCGATACGATGCGAGGCAGAATCCATAGATCAGTAGGAAAGAGATGAAAAAAGGGATTTTGGCACTGCTGGTCGTCGGGGCTTGTTGGGGCCCCACCCTGCAGGCAAATGACTGGAAAAATGCCCCCATTTCCGAAGTGCAGAAAGCGGCCGAACAGAGCGATGCAAAGGCGCAGTTTTTGCTGGGGTCAATGTACGTGCAGGGCAAGGGGGTGGCACAGGACGACAAGCAGGCGGTGACCTGGTTCCGCAAGGCGGCCGAACAGGGCGATGCCAAGGCGCAGGGCTTGCTGGGGATAATGTACGTGCAGGGCAAGGGGGTGGCACAGGACGACAAGCAGGCGGTGACCTGGTTCCGCAAGGCGGCCGAACAGGGCGATGCCACGGCGCAGTACCTTATGGGGATGGCATATGAGGATGGCCGGGGGGTGGCACAGGACGACAAGCAGGCGGTGGCCTGGTTCCGCAAGGCGGCCGAACAGGGCGATGCCAAGGCGCAGGGCTTGCTGGGGATAATGTACGTGCAGGGCAAGGGGGTGGCACAGGACGACAAGCAGGCGGTGACCTGGTTCCGCAAGGCGGCCGAACAGGGCGATGCCA
>NZ_JBLUXC010000078.1:0-13884 GCF_048276795.1 Aeromonas sp. PS2Canimalfood6 | reverse complement strand
TTGCGGCGGAGCACCGTTGGAGGTGATCAAGCAATACATTCAAAACCAGCGGGGCTGACGCCCCGGCGAAATTCCCCTCCCACCTACGTCGGAGGGAGTCCCCTTTCGCATTTAAGATGGCATTATCGTCATTCACGATATTCCATATGAAATTGCCAAGCACCGTAATCACCCCCACCAGGACGCCATTCACGTGGCAGGCTGGGTCAGCCTGTTCACCCTGCACGTGCTCTGGCCCTTCCTCTGGATCTGGGCCACGATTTATCGCCCCGATCGCGGCTGGGGCTTCTCGCAACGCCTACAACATGACGAGACAGAGATCAGCGCACTCAAAGAGGAGCTGGCAGCACTGCAGGCTCGCATGACCACGCTCGAACAGACCGACAAATAGGTAACGCCCCATGGACCTGCTACTTATTCTCACCTATACAGCCCTCTGCATAGGTATTTTCAAGATCTTCAAGATCCCGCTCAACAAGTGGACCGTGCCGACCGCCGTACTGGGTGGCGTCATCATCATCGGCACACTCATCATGCTGATGAACTACAACCACCCCTATTCCGAGCTGGCTCGCAACTATTATGTCTCCACCCCGGTCGTGCCCCTGGTCAAGGGGCGTGTCACCGACGTCCCGGTCAAGCCCAACCAGCCGGTCAAGAAAGGGGATGTGCTGTTTCGCATCGACGCTGAGCCCTTCCAGGAGAAGGTCGCCAGCCTGACGGCGCGCCTCGCCTCCAACACCGATTTTCTGAAGGCTCTGGACGCCCGCCTGCGATCCGCCAGCCTGGACAGGGATCGCGCCCAGGAGCTGATGCGACGGGGCATCGGCAAACAGCGCGACCTCGACGTCACCCAGGCCAACGTGGATGACATCGTCGCCCAAATTGATCAGCAGAAAGCGACCCTCAATGACCTGGGTGCCCAGCTCAACATCGCCAAGTACGATCTGGAGCAGACCGTGGTCTACGCCCCGAGTGACGGTCATGTCGTACAACTGGCATTGCGCCCGGGCATGATTGCCGCCCCCTTCATGTTCCGCCCCGTGATGACCTTCATTCATGAAGATGCCAATGCCTATGTCGGCTGGTTCTGGCAGAACAGCATGCAGCGGCTCAAGGCGGGTGACGAGGCCGAAGTCGTGCTCGACGGCATTCCGGGCCGCATCTTCAAGGCCAAGGTGCAGTCCGTTATCCCGGCCATGGCACCGGGCAATATCCAGGCACAGGCGGGTCTTATCGATCAGACCTCGGCACAGGTACCGGGTCGCCTGCCCATCGTGCTCGAGATCACCGATCCCGAATGGGCAAACTACCAGGTGATCGCGGGTTCCAGCGGTCAGGCCGCCATCTATACCGAGCACTTCCACCACGTGGCCATCATGCGCAAGATCCTGATGCGCATGGGTAGCTGGCTCAACTACCTGTTCCCCTTCCACTGAGGTCCCTGACCTGCACGGGCCGGCATCCTGCCGGCCCGCTTCCTGTCAGCACGCCCCCTTCGCTGCATTTTCCCCGCAAGATCCCTATAATGGCGCCATCTTGCACCACAGCCGTTCCCCATGTTCGTTCTCAGACCCTATCAAACCGACGCGGTCAACGCCGTCATCAGCCACTTTCGCAAACACCCGGATCCCGCCGTGGTGGTGCTGCCCACCGGGGCCGGCAAAAGCCTGGTGATCGCCGAACTGGCCCGCAAGGCCCGTGGCCGGGTGCTGGTGCTGGCTCACGTCAAGGAGCTGGTGGAGCAGAACCACGCCAAGTACGAGGCCTGGGGACTCCGGGCCGACATCTTTGCCGCGGGGCTCGCACGCAAGGAGGCGAGCGCCCAGGTGGTGTTTGGCTCGGTGCAGTCGGTGGCGCGCAATCTGGATGCCTTCGACGGCGCTTTTTCGCTGCTCATCATCGACGAGTGCCACCGGGTCTCGCTCGATGACGACAGCCAATACCATCAGGTGATCGAGCATCTCAAGGCCGCCAATCCGGCCCTCAAGATCCTCGGGCTCACCGCCACCCCCTATCGGCTGGGGCTGGGCTGGATCTACCGGCGCCACTACCACGGCATGGTCAAGAGCCACGGCGAGCGGCTGTTCGGTGACTGCGTGTTCGAACTGCCCCTGCGCTTCATGGTGAAAAACGGCTACCTGACCCCGCCGCGCCTGGTGGACGCCCCCATCGTCCACTACGACTTCAGCAAGCTGGTGCCGCGGGAAAACGGCCTGTTCAGCGAGGCGCAGCTCAACGGCGAGATCAAGCGACAGGAGCGGGTCACCCCCCATATCCTGAGCCAGGTGCTGGAGTATGCGGCCGACCGGCAGGGGGTGATGATCTTCGCCGCCACCGTCGAGCATGCCCGGGAAATTCATGACCTGCTCGGTGCCAGAGACCAGCAGGCCGCCCTCGTCACCGGCGAGACGCCGGGACCGGAGCGCGACGCTCTAATCAGTGCCTTCAAGGCGCGCGAGCTCAAGTTTCTGGTCAACGTGGCAGTGCTCACCACCGGCTTCGATGCCCCCCACGTCGACCTCATCGTGATGCTGCGCCCCACCGAATCGGTGTCGCTCTATCAGCAGATTGTGGGACGGGGCCTGCGCCTCTCACCCGGCAAGAGCGATTGCCTGGTGCTCGACTACGCAGGCAACAACTTCAACCTGTTTGCCCCCGAAGTGGGGGAACCCAGGCCCCACGCCGGCACCGAGCCGGTTCAGGTGCCCTGCCCCGCCTGCGGCTTTGCCAACACTTTCTGGGGCAAGACCGACGAGGATGGCAAGGTGGTCGAACACTACGGCCGCCGCTGTCAGGGACTGTTTGAAGATGACGAGGGCAACCGCGAGGAGTGCGACTACCGCTTTCGCGCCAAGATCTGCCCAGGTTGCGGTGCTGAAAACGACATCGCCGCCCGCCGCTGCCAAAGCTGTGACCAGCTGCTGGTGGACCCTGACGACAAGCTCAAGGAGGCCCTCAATCTCAAGGACTGCATGGTGATCCGCTGCGCCGGTTTGACCCTGAGCCCTGGGCGCGGCAAGCAGGGGGAGCGGCTGGAGGTGACCTACCACGACGAGGATGGCCTGACCCTGACGGAGTACTTCCCCTTTCACTCCCGGGGTGCACAGCGCTTGTTTCAACAACGCTTTGTGCGTCATCATTGGCCCGCCCCGGGCCTGGAGCCCGAATTCACTACCCTGGCGAGCGTGATGCTCGCGGCAGACCAGTTCCGTCACCCGGATTTCGTCATCGCCCGCAAGTCGGGACGCTTCTGGCAGGTGAAGGAAAAAATATTCGATTACGAGGGGCGTTACCGGACTGCCAACGCCCCGGCCTGACCCCATGGCAGGCGATACCCGGCAGTCACCCGGTTTGATTATCGGGGCGGTTTCTGATGCCGCCCTTTCGTTCAGTTAGAGGATCCTATGCAGCGGCTGTTGATTGGTTTTTGTGCTCTCTTTTCTCTGGCGGTCCAGGCCGCCCCGCTGACCCCGCCCAAGGGGGGCCAGTACGCCGTCATCGTACAGGGTAACAACGGGGTGGAATTTGCCCGTCACGCCGATGACATGATAGCCCCCGCCTCCACCATGAAGGTGCTCACCGCGCTCGCCGCCCGCCTCGAACTCGGTGCCGACTTCCGCTTCGCCACCGACATCCAGGCCCAGCCCGGCGCCAAACAGGGCACTACCATCAACGGCGACATCTGGATCAACTTCGTCGGCGACCCGACCCTGTCGCGCATGGATCTGGTTGCCCTGTTCAAACAGTTGGGCGTCACCCGCATTCAGGGCAACGTCTATGTCAACACCGGTGCCTACAACGGCTATGAGCGTGGCAACGGCTGGTCCTGGGGGGATCAGACCCTCTGTTTCGCCGCTCCCGTCTCCTCGGTCATCATCGACAAGAACTGCGCCTACGGCACCATCACCGCCACCCAGATTGGCAAGCCTGCGGTGGGCAACGTGGCCACCGGCGTGCCCATCGGCATCGGCGCCGACAACGTGGAGGTGATGAGCTATGGCGACATGGCGCGTCAGTTCTGTGCTCTGGAAGTAGACATGGCCAAGGGCAACTTCTACGAGCTCAAGGGCTGCATCACCCCGAACAAGGAGCCACAAGGGCTGCGCTTTGCCATCCATGACGTGGAGGCCTGGGGCTGGGACAACATCCGCTGGGCCATGAACCGCGCCGGGATCAGCCACGACGGCCTGCTGCGGGTCACCCATCAGGCCCCTGTCGGTGCCCAGACCCTGGCGACCCACTACTCTGTCTCCCTGCCGGTGATGCTCGCCAAGATGTTGAAAAAGTCCGACAACCTCTACGCCGATACCTTCCTCAAAACCGTGGGGCGTCACTACTACAACAAGCCGGGCAGCTATCGCAGCGGCACCATGGCGGTGCGCGCCATCCTGACCAAGCACGGCATTGACCTTGGCAACGCCACCCTGGCCGACGGCTCCGGCCTCTCCGCCCACAATCTCATCAGCGCGCGCCAGATGTTGTCGGTGCTTAACTTCATCCAGAAGAACGATGCCGAGCTCGACTTCATCAAGCTGCTGCCAAGCTCCCAGGTGGACGGCACCCTGGCCTGGCGCCGCAGCGTCACCGCCCCCATGATGAAGAACAAGGTGCACGCCAAGACGGGCACCATCACCGGCACCTCGAACCTCGCCGGCTTCATCGACACCGCAAGTGGCCAGCGCAAGGCCTTCGTGATGTTCCAGCGCGGCCTGTCGCAAGACCCCGCCACCCACGAGCGCTATCGCGCCAGCAAGGCCCCCTGGCCCTGGACCGTCTTCGAAAAAGGCGTGCTGGAGAGCATCTACCAGCAGCAGCCCATCCAGATCGCCGAGCAGTGATGAACGATATAGGTGGCCTTGCCAGCAAGGCGGCCCCCATTCCCCGACCTTGGGGCGAAACAGGGACGCTGGCGCCGTCATCAGCAGTGGGCGCAATCGGAGATGGCGAACGTAAGCATCGCTATTTTCAGCTTTGACTGACAGGGCGCCACGGCTATGCTGTGCCCAGCCTCATCTCAATGGCCTTCTTCAACGGCTTGTTTAATGGAGAGAAAAGATGTTTGTAGAGATTTTTGGTCGTCCCGGTTGCCCCTATTGCGTGCGTGCCAAGCAGATTGCCGAGCAACTGACCGAGGAGCGCGATGACTTCGAGTTCCGCTACGTGGATATCAACGTGGCCGGGCTGACCAAGGACGATCTCGCCGCCAAGGCGGGCAAGCCGGTCACCACTGTGCCGCAGATCTTCCTGGATGAGCAGCACATCGGCGGCTGCACCGATTTTGAGGCCTATGCCAGAGCCAATCTGGGTCTGTAAGCCCCGACACCATGAAAAAAGGCGCCTCTGGCGCCTTTTTTCATGTCGCCAAGCCTGCCTCAGGCCACCGGCGTGAAGCGGCTCACCACCTGTCCCTGATGTTCAATCCACTCCATGAACATGGCGACGGGGCGGGCATAGACCTGACCATCCTGTTCGGATTGATAGATCACCAGCTGCTCCTGGGTTTCGGTGTGCAAGGCCAGGGCAAGAACCTGGTAATAGCCCCCCTTGAAATGGCGGTAGCGACCGGTGGCGGGTGCCTGCATGAGTGAACCTCGAGAGCGGGAAGATGAGCCCCTGTGCCTGCGTGCTCCCCTGGCAGACCGACGGGTCGGGGCCTTTTTTACCCCAGCCAATCGTGCCAGATGGGGGAGATATTTCAATACACTCATGTTGCTTTATGAATCTGCCCCTCATCTTTCACTGATCTACCAAAGAGAGGCAAACGATCATGCTGAATTTAACATTTCAACAACCCTGTTTCAGGGGTAAATATCAGGGATTTATTCCATAAATTAGATTGTTCTAGCATTCAATTCTGTGAAGAATAGGGGCAGAGAAATTTGATACTAAAAACAGCTTTTCTGCCAACGCGCCCCACGGGGAAGGAATCACGCTCACCATGTTCACTATCGACAAGTCGCACAAGCTCGACGATGTCTGCTATGACATCCGCGGCCCGGTGCACAAAGAAGCTCGCCGTCTCGAAGACGAAGGTCACCGCATCATCAAGCTCAACATCGGCAATCCGGCCCCGTTTGGCTTCGAAGCACCGGAGGAGATCATCAAGGATGTGATCCTCAACATGCCCCAGAGCCAGGGCTACTGCGACTCCAAGGGGCTCTTCTCCGCCCGCAAGGCGGTGATGCAGTACTACCAGCAAAAAGGGATGCGCAAGGTCGACATCGACGACATCTACATCGGCAATGGTGCGAGCGAGCTCATCGTGATGGCGATGCAGGCGCTGCTCAACAACGGCGACGAGATGCTGGTGCCCTCCCCCGACTACCCGCTCTGGACCGCGGCCGTCACCCTCTCCGGTGGCCATGCGGTGCACTACCGTTGCGACGAAGGGGCTGACTGGTATCCGGATCTCGACGACATCCGCGCCCGCATCACCCCGCGCACCCGCGGCCTGGTGCTGATCAACCCCAACAACCCGACCGGCGCCGTCTACGGCAGCGAGTTCCTGCTGGAGGTGATCGAGATCGCCCGCCAGCACAACCTCATCATTTTCGCCGACGAAATTTACGACAAGATCCTCTACGACGACATCTCCCACACCAGCGTCTGCACCCTGTGCGACGATGTCATGGTGGTGACCTTCAACGGCCTCTCCAAGGCCTACCGCGCCTGTGGCTTCCGCCAGGGCTGGATGGTCATCACCGGTCCCAAGGGCCGTGCCAAGGGCTACATCGAGGGGCTGGAGATGCTGGCCTCCATGCGGCTTTGTGCCAACGTGCCCATGCAGCACGCCATCCAGACCGCCCTGGGTGGCTACCAGAGCATCAACGAGCTGATCCTGCCGGGCGGCCGCCTGCGCCGCCAGCGCGACAAGGCGTGGGAGCTGCTCAACGACATCCCTGGGGTCTCCTGCGTCAAGCCCAAGGGGGCGCTCTACATGTTCCCGCGCCTCGACCCCAAGGTGTACGACATCCGAGACGACCAGAAGATGGTGTTCGATCTGCTGCAGCAGGAGAAGCTCCTGCTGGTGCAAGGCACCGGCTTCAACTGGCCGGCGCCGGATCACTTCCGGCTGGTGTTCCTGCCCCGGGAAGAGGAGCTGGAAGAGGCTATCGGCCGTCTCGCCCGCTTCCTCAAGGGCTACAAGCAGTAAGCAAGGCTCATGAAAAAGGCTCCCGTGGGAGCCTTTTTGTTGTCTGTCGTTTTCTATCCGTGCCATCAGCCGTGCAGCAGGGCACCGGCTACCAGCACCGCCATGGTGATGAGGGCCACCCCGATGATGAAGGGCAGCACCCAGCGCACGAAGCGATCATAGGGGATCTTGGCCAGCGCCAGCCCCGCCACCAGATGGGCTGCTGTGGGGGCGAACAGGTTGATCCAGCCGGAGGCGGACTGATAGGCGGTGATCACCAGATCCCGCGAGATCCCGGAGAAGTCCGCCAGCGGCCCCATCAGCGGCATGGAGACGGTCGCCAACCCCGAGGTGGACGGGATGAAGAAGCTCAGGATGATGTGCACCAGATAAGCCATCAGGATGAAGACCGACGACGACAGCCCGCTCACCAGCCCCTCGGCCCAGTGCAAAATGGTGTCGATGATGACGCCATGTTCCATCACCACATAGATGCCGCGTGCCACCGCCACCACCAGCGCCACCCCGATAAGATCCCGAGCGCCGCTCAGGAAGGTCGCCACATAGTTGGACTCCGGCATCCGGTTGATCAGCGCGATCAGAATGGAAGCAGTGAAACACAGGGTGGAGAGCTCGTCGAACCACCAGCCCAGGGTAGGCAGCAGATCGATGCCCAGATCTGACCAGGGCACCACCGCATAGATCATCAGCAGGAAGGTGCCGAAGAAAACCAGCATGGTGAGCTTCTGCTTGCCGCTGAAGGCGAGATTGCCGCTCTTCATCTGGGAGAACTCGTCGTCATAGGCGATGTCGGCCAGCACGGAGCGGGACTTGTCCTGCTGCACCTGCTTGGCGTAGCGCATCACGAACCAGGAGGCGAAGATCACCAGCAGCAGCCACTGCACAACCCTAAGGCCAATCCCCTCACCGATGGGAATGCCGGCAAAACCGGAGGCGATGCCGGTAGCAAACGGGTTGACGGTGGAGGCGAGCACCCCGACCCCGGAGCCAAGCAGGATAATCCCGGCCGCCACCATGCGATCAAAGCCCGCCGCCATCATCACCGGCACGATCAGTGCCCAGAAGGCCACCGTCTCCTCCGCCATGCCGAAGGTGGAGCCGCCGAGGGCAAACAGGGCGATCAGCACCGGGATGAGCAGCCGCTCGCGCCCGGCGAAGGTACGCACTATGGCCCCGACCCCGGCATCCAGCGCACCGCTCTGCATGGTCACCGCCAGAAAGCCGCCGATGATGAGTACGAACAGTGCTACGTCCGCCGCCTTGTGAAAGCCCTGGATGGGCGCCTTGAGCACATCGAATACCCCCTGGGGTTGGGAAGGGAGCTCGGTGTAACTGCCGGGTACCGGCAACAGTCGCTCATCGCCGCTGTAGTCGGCCACGGCGGCTGCCGCCACCGGCTGCTGGGTCTTGGCCGTCACGTAGTTGTATTTGCCCGCCGGCAGCACCCAGGTGAGGGCCGCCATCAGGGCGATGATGATGAAAAGCAGGGTATAAACCGTCGGGAGCTGGCGCTTCTTGGGCGCCTCATGGGATGTGGTCATGACTTTCGTACCTCGGCGGTGCCGTCTGTGATCCGGACAGCGCAAGCCTAGCGGGTTTGTTCGGGGAAAAAGGTGATCGCGGATAATAAACCTGAGGCAACAGGTTGAGTCTGCTGCAAAAAAACAGGGCCCCGCAGGGCCCTGTCTGTGCTGGTGACCGACTTACAGCTCGACCACGTCGAATTGCACGTCCGGATTCACGTCCGCATCGTAGTCCACCTCGTCCAGACCGAAACCGAACAGGCGCAGGAACTCCTGCTTGTAGCCGGTGTAGTCGGTCAGTTCACTGAGGTTCTCGGTGGTGATGGAGGGCCAGAGATCACGGCAGGTCTGCTGCACGTCTTCACGCAGTTCCCAGTCATCCATGCGGATGCGTGCCTGCTCGTCCAGCGCCATGTCGGCGCCGTACAGGCGGGTGCGCATCATGCGGTCCACCTGCTCCATGCAACCCTCGTGGATGCCCTTCTCCTTCATGATCTTGAAGGCCATGGAGATGTAGAGCGGCATCACGGGAATGGCAGAGGAGGCCTGGGTCACAACGGATTTGAGGACGGCCACGTGGGCGGTCCCCCCCTTGGCGGCCAGATCGCCACGGATCGCGGTGGCGGCACGGTCCAGATCTTCCTTGGCTCGGCCCAGGGTACCATGCCAGTAGATTGGCCAGGTCAGGTCGGTACCGATGTAGGAGTAGGCCACGGACTTGGCACCGTCAGCCAGCACACCCGCATCGCGCAGAGCCGCCATCCACAGTTCCCAGTCCTGGCCGCCCATGACGGTGATGGTGCTCTGGATCTCTTCCTCATTCGCCGGCTCGACGGTGGCGGTGATGATCTGATCCTTGTTGGTGTCGATGGCGGTGGAGGTGTAGACCTCGCCGATGGGTTTGAGGGCGGAGCGCACCACTTCGCCGGTGTCCGGCAGCTTGCGCACCGGAGAGGCCAGGGAGTAGACCACCAGATCGATTTGACCCAGATCCTGCTTGATGAGCTCGATCACCTTGGCACGGCACTCGTGGGAGAAGGCATCGCCATTGATGCTCTTGGCGTAGAGGCCGGCCTCTTTGGCGGCCTTGTCGAAGGCGGCGGAGTTGTACCAGCCGGCGGAGCCCGTCTTGGTCTCGGAGCTCGGCTTTTCGAAGAAGACACCGATGGTGGCAGCTCCGCTGCCGAAGGCTGCGGCAATGCGGGAGGCCAGACCATAGCCGGTGGAAGCGCCGATCACCAGCACCTTCTTGGGGCCATTCTCGATGGCGCCCTTGGCTTGGGTGTAAGCGATCTGGCGACGAACATTGGCTTCACAACCAACCGGGTGGGTGGTGGTGCAGATAAAGCCGCGAACCTTGGGTTTGATGATCATGTGTTGTCTCTTATCCGTTTGATGGATGAAATCGGGGCATAAGATACCTCATTGCGGCCCGTTATGGTGCTCTGATGTGTTGAACTGCGGGGAAACAGGCAGGGATCCGTCGCTTTGTGCCGCCATGGCACACCCATTGCGCAGGAGATCTCCCCGCCATGGACCAGAGAGAGGCGACGTGAGGACCGGAATGTCACACCCGGAACGAGGCCGTTGTCTGACCTTGCGCCATGTACTAGTGTGCAAGGAAGAGGATTCAAGGAGGAGTCTATGTCACGCATGCTGGTCATCTCTCTCGCCTGCCTGGGGCTTGCCAACGTCCCCGTTGTCCAGGCGGCTGTCTATCAATGCGCCCGCGATGGGCAGATCACCTTCAGCGACATCCCCTGCAGCAGCGACGCCAAACCCATGGTACTCAATGTCTATACCCCCTCCCCCGAGGCGGTGGAGCAGGCGGCCAACCAGACCCGGGAGATAGAGCAGAGCCTGGCGAACGGCCAGAAACAACGCCAGGCCGAGGCTCTGCGCACCGAGATCGAGGCCAAAAAGCAGAAGATGAACAACGAGATGACCCAGATCACGGAGAACAAGGCAAGATCCCGCAATGTCTCGGCAGAGATGCAGTCGGTCACTACCCGATATCAGAAAGAGATTGAGTCCCTGAACCAGAAACTCTCTACCTTGCAGGCAAAATAAACACTCCCTGTTTCGGGACAGAAAATATACCGAAGCGGCAATGTCGTCACGGGTTCACACATGCCGGATATCCAAAAACTCACACCCTTGGCCGTTTATTTCTCACACCAGAGGATCAGATAGCGGCTTTTTCCCGATCCCCGTAGCCACCTAATTTCACCGCGTTCCAGAAGACTCAACTTTATCCCCACCGAGATCCCTGACGTGCCACAGGGTTCATACGAGGGCGATATATAGGGGCATCGTGACAATTGTCAGTGCCAAAAGAGGCGCCTTCATGCCAATATTCCCTGGGGCCCAAAGCGGTCCACGAGATAAATAACCTTGGTACGAGACCCTACAATTAAGAAGCTATTTATCAACATTGAAAAATAAAAAGTTAATTTGAGTACGATGACGACTCATCAGGACGCAATGCTATTGTTAATTTACTCATATTTGGTCGTTATCCCATTCAAGGGTCTCATGGAGGAGCGCTGTCATGTTCTGGAATCAAAAAGCAAGCAAGGAAGCCAGTGAGCAAGCGGCAAGGGTGGTGGGCTGGGGGCATTTGAACAGGCTATCCAGTTGCAGGTCCCCTTCGTCCAGTTCACCCCGGCGGGAGTGGTCACCTTCGCCAACGCGCTGTTTCTCAAGATCGTGGGATTTGAACGTGACGAGGTGATCGGCAAGCATCACAGCACCCTCTGCTTCCCCGACGACGTCAATACCCGGGATTACGAGACCTTGTGGCAGGATCTGCGCCACGGCGTCTCCCGCAGCGGCCGCTTCATTCGCCAGTCGAAATCCGGCAAGGCCGTGTGGCTGGAGGCGACCTATTTCCCCATCGTGATCGACGTCAAGGTGGTGCGGATCGCCAAGGTCGCCTCCGACGTGACCCAGCAGCAATCCACCCTGGAGCGCACCCAGGCCCTGCTGGCAGCCCTGGACAAGTCCCTGGCTGTCATCGATTTCCAACCCGATGGCACCGTCATCACCGCCAACCAGAATTTCCTCAACTGCTTTGGTTACCGGCTGGAAGAGGTGGTCGGCAAGCATCATCGTCTCTTCTGTGACACCGAGTTCTACCAGAACAACCCCCATTTCTGGCAGGATCTCGGCTCGGGTGACATCAAGTCCGGGCTTTTCATGCGTCTGGGTCACCGGGGGGAGAAGATATGGCTGGAGGCCACCTACAACCCCATCTTCAACCACGAGGGCAAGGTGGTCAAAATCATCAAGCTGGCGAGCGACATCACCGAGCGGGTGGAGAAATCCATCTCCACCCGGGAAGCGGCCCAGAAGGCGTGTGCCATCGCCAGCGAAACCGTCGCGAGCGCCGCCAGGGGGCGGGAGGTCATCGACAGGGTGCTCGACACCTCCTCTCACATCAACACCTCGGTCAATGCGGTCAGCAAACAGATAGAGCAGCTCAACCAGCAATCCAGGAGCATCGAATCCATCATCTCCACCATCAGCGGCATCGCGGATCAGACCAATCTGCTGGCCCTCAACGCGGCCATCGAGGCGGCCCGCGCCGGGGAACAGGGACGGGGATTCGCGGTCGTGGCCGACGAGGTGAGGCAACTGGCGGCGCGCACTTCCAGCTCCACCAGCGAGATCGTCACCGTCATCAAGCACAACTCGGAGATCACCTCCCAGATCACCCAGACCGTCTCCGTCGTCTCCGACAAGGCGGTGGCAGGTCAGGAGCAGGCCACCATCATCGCCGACGTCATCAAGGAGATCATCGAGGACGCCAACTCGGTGTCGGACACCGTCAAGAGCCTCTCCATCTGAGCGACAGCTGCCAATGACAACGGGGGGCCCAGGCCCCCCGTTGTCATTGCTGTCCGCCCACCCGACACCCGCTCAGCCATCCCCCAGGAGATAGTGTCTGGCTTCCTCGTCCGCCAGCGCGAGGGCGATGTCCCATAGCGCGGCGATGCAGAGCCCCTCCTCCCCCACAGCTTCCTCTTCCAGCGCCTCCAGGGCTCTGGCATCGGCCAGGGTAAAGGGGGGATGGTTCAACAGGCTTTTGGCCGCGGCCAGCAAGTGCATGTCGCTCATCGGTCGGCTCCTTCTTAGACAGCGTGTTTCCCTGCCCAGACTGTAGCCCAATGACGGCGACTCATCCCCCGGTGGCGACTGCCTGCGCACGCTTCCTGCCGGACGGCAGTTGGCCCACCCCGATGCCGGCCAGCACGGCGGCACAGGCCACCCATTGCAGGGCAGTGAGCGTCTCTCCCAGCAGCAGATAGGCGAGCAGCAGGGTAAAGACCGGTATGAGGTTCACATAGGCAGCCGCCAGGGTCACCTTCACCTGGGTCACCGACCAGTTGTAGAGCAGGTAGGCACCAAGTGTCACGAAGGCGCCGAGGAAGAGGATGACCCCCATGTCCTGCCAGGCCCAGCTCGCGGGCCAGGGCGCACTGAAGGCAAAGGGCGCGAAGAAGAGCATGCCGACGAAGGCCTGCAACGCTGTCAGTGTCATCACGCCGTAGCGGCTGGAGAGCTTCTTGAATACCACGGAATAGGTGGCGGCGCAGAGCATGGCGCCCATCTCCAGGCTGTTGCCGAGCAGGGCGTTGGGGGCGAACTCGTCTGCGCCCTCCCCCAACCCCAGCAGGGCGATGCCAACGATGGCGATGGCAAAGCCCAGCAGCTGGCGGCGACTCACCCGCTCTCCAAGCAGCACGAAGGCCACCAGAGCCACCATCAGGGGAAGCAGGGCACAGACCATACCGGCCTGGCCGGCACTGGTGTAACGCAGGGCGTTGACTTCAAGAAGAAAGTAGAGGCAGGGCTCAAGCGCCCCCATCAGGGCCAACCAGCGCCAATCCCCCTTCTGGTAAGTGACGCGGCCAAGCTGGCGGTAGCAGAGCAGCCAGCAACAGGACGCCACCCCCATCCGCATGAAGAGCACCTGACCGAAGGACCAGATTTCCAGCACATGTTTGAGGGCGATGAAGGAGCTGGACCAGAGCAGCATGGCCAGGGTCAGCGTCAGGGCGGGTAAAGGGCGCACAATGCCTCCATCTTAAATGCGAAAGGGGACTCCCTCCGACGTAGGTGGGAGGGGAATTTCGCCGGGGCGTCAGCCCCGCTGGTTTTGAATGTATTGCTTGATCACCTCCAACGGTGCTCCGCCGCAAG
>NZ_JBLUXC010000077.1:0-14081 GCF_048276795.1 Aeromonas sp. PS2Canimalfood6 | reverse complement strand
AGGTTACGGATCGAGATAGCGGGTGCGGCCATGATGATCTACCTGCAAAAGAGAGTAATAGATCAGAACGGCCGATCGCCGTCAAGCACTGAAAATAGCAAAATCAGGTGCGGAATGACGGATCACCTGATACCGACCCAAGACGAAGAGTGAGCGATAAAAAAGGCGACCATCCGGTCGCCTTTTTGTTTTCTATCGCTTTCCAATCAGGAAATATTACCGTGCCGGTCGCTTGGCACCATTTCCTTTGGCCGCAGGCTTGCTGCCCTGAGTCACTAGTTTGGCGCCAGGCTTGGCAGAACCGGCCCGGGTCGGCGCTTTGCCCTTATGGGCAGGTTTTCCGGCAGGTTTGCTCTTACCCGCATTCTGGCCAGCATTCTTGCCTTCGCCATGTGCGGCCGGTTTGCCATTACCCGCGCCTTTCTGCAACTGGGAGCCCACCGGCTTGCCGCCCGTTGTCTTGTTGCCAGCCCCGTTACTGCGCTGATGGGTGATGGCACTGTGGCGGGTCAACGCGGGCTTGAGGCCCTTGCTGCGGCTGCGCTCGGCCTTGGCTTCGCCACGGCCTTCCGGCGGCACCAGGCAGTCGGGGCCGTTACCGATGAGGTGACCCTTGCCCATCTCCAGCAGGGCTTCGCGGATCATCGGCCAGCCGGCCGGATCGTGATAGCGCAGCAGCGCCTTGTGCAGGCGACGGCGACGCTCCCCTTTCACCACGAACACGTCCCCGCCCTGGCGGCTCACCTTGTTGAGGGGGTTTTTCTCGGTGTAATACATGGTGGTGGCGTTGGCGAGCGGCGACGGGTAGAAGTTCTGCACCTGATCGAGCTTGAAGCGGTTTGCTTTAATCCAGAGCGCCATGTTCACCATGTCCTCATCCGTGGTGCCCGGGTGGGCGGAGATGAAGTAGGGGATCAGATACTGCTGCTTGCCCGCCTCTTTGGAATACTTGTCGAACAGCTCCTTGAAGCTGTAGTAGCTGCCCATGCCCGGCTTCATCATCTTGGAGAGCGGGCCCTCTTCGGTGTGCTCCGGCGCGATCTTGAGGTAGCCGCCGACGTGGTACTTGGCCAGCTCCTTGATGTAGCGCGGATCTTCCACCGCGATGTCGTAACGCACCCCGGAGGCGATCAGGATCTTCTTGATGCCCTTGAGGTCGCGCGCCTTGCGATAGAGGTTGATGGTCGGGCTGTGGTCGGTATCCATGTGCGGGCAGATGGTCGGCCAGACGCAGGAGGCGCGCCGACAGGTCTGCTCGGCCTTGGGGCTCTTGCAGCGGAGCTTGTACATGTTGGCGGTGGGGCCGCCCAGATCCGAGATGACGCCGGTAAAGCCCGGCACCTTGTCGCGGATCTCTTCGATTTCTTTCAAGATCGACTCTTCCGATCGGCTCTGGATGATGCGCCCTTCGTGCTCGGTGATGGAGCAGAAGGAGCAGCCGCCGAAGCAGCCGCGCATGATGTTGACCGAGGTCTTGATCATGTCGTAGGCCGGGATCTTCTCGTTGCCATAGGCCGGGTGCGGCACCCGCTGGTACGGCAGGCCGAACACCCCGTCCATCTCGTCGGTTTCGAGGGGGAAGGCAGGCGGGTTGACCCAGATGATGCGATCGCCGTGGGCCTGGGAGAGGGCGCGGGCGCAGCCCGGGTTGGTCTCGTGGTGCAGGATGCGGGACGCATGGGCGTAGAGCACCTTGTCCTCCTTCACCCGCTCGAACGCCGGCAGCTTGACGTAGGTCTGCTCCCACGGCTTTTGCTTGGGCGGCTGCACCAGGATGGGCTTGGCCTCCTGCGCAGCCGGCGCGGAACCCTCGTCATCGCTGCATGGCGCCCCTTCCATATAGGGGTTGGGGATGGGATCGATGCGGCCAATCTGGTCGAGCTTGCTCGAATCCACCCCGCGCCAGCCCGGCAGCGGCTCCTTGCGGATCACGGCGGTGCCGCGAATGTCCTGCATGGTGTCGATGGTCTCGCCGCCTGCGATGCGGTGAGCCACTTCCACCAGGGGGCGCTCGGCGTTGCCGTAGATGAGGATGTCGGCCTTGGCGTCGATGAGGATGGAGCGACGGATGGTCTCGGACCAGTAGTCGTAATGAGCGATGCGGCGCAGGGATGCCTCGATGCCACCGATGACCACCGGCACCTCTTTATAGGCCTCTTTGCAGCGCTGGGTATAGACCAGGGTGGCACGGTCCGGCCGCTTGCCGCCCACATCCCCCGGGGTGTAGGCGTCGTCGTGACGCAGCTTCTTGTCGGCGGTGTAGCGGTTGATCATGGAGTCCATGTTGCCCGCCGTCACCCCGTAGAAGAGGTTCGGCTTGCCCAGACGCATGAAGTCATCTTTCGATGACCAGTCGGGCTGGGCGATGATGCCGACCCGAAAACCCTGGGATTCGAGCATGCGGCCGATGACCGCCATGCCGAAGCTCGGGTGATCCACGTAGGCGTCGCCTGTCACCAGCACGATGTCGCAGCTGTCCCAGCCGAGCTTGTCCATCTCCGCACGAGACATGGGCAGGAAGGGCGCTGTGCCGTAGCACTCGGCCCAGTAACGGGGATAGGAGAAGAGGTTGGTAACCGGCTGCATTTTGACCACCTGGAACAATTCGGGTCGCGCATTATACCGGCAGAGCAAGGCGGGGGCGACGGCTTTTTGCCCCTACAGAACGCGAGGGGAAGGGGCGCCTTCGAGCGGGCGCGACGGGTCGGCGTGACAGACTCGGATCTCATCAACAAGCAGGGCGCCCATTGGCGCCCTGCTTGCTGTCATCCGGGTCGGCACGCTAGGCCGCCGGTTTGTCCCGCCCCTCGGGGGCCACCGCCCCCGGCACCGGGGAGGGACTGGCCGGGATTACCGTGGCCAGTATTTCGTCCACCAGTCGGTCCCGCGCTCCTGTCATCCCCGCGCGTCTGGCGATCAGGTGATAGATGGCGGGCACCACCAGCAGGGTCACCAGGGTCGCCAAGGACAAGCCGAAGAAGACCACGGTCCCCACGGCCATCCGGCTCTCGTACCCCGCCCCCATGGAGAGCATCAGGGGCACGGCGCCGATGATGGCGGTGAGCGAGGTCATCAAGATGGGGCGCAGGCGGCGCACCGACCCCTTGATGATCGCCTCCTCGAACCCTTCACCCCGCTGACGCAGCTGGTTGATGAACTCCACGATGAGGATGCCGTTCTTGGTCACCATGCCGATGAGCATGAGCATGCCTATCTGGCTGTAGATGCTGAGCTCCTGCCCCGTGAGCCAGAGGCCGAGCAGGCCGCCGAAGATGCCGAGCGGCACCGTCATCATCACCACCGCCGGGGTCAGCAGGCTCTCGAACTGGGCCACCAGCACCAGATAGACCACCAGCAGGGCCAGGCCGAACACCAGTGCCATCTCCCCCTGGTTGTCGCGATAATCCTTGGACTCGCCGGCGTAATCCACCGACATGCCGATGGGCAGATGATCCGCGGCCCAGCCATCCAGGAAGTCGAGCGCCTCCCCCAGGGTGTGGCCGGGGGCCACGTCCGCGGTGAGGGTGACCGCCTTCTGGCGCTGGTAGTGGTTGAGGCGCTGGGGACTCGCCACCTGGGTGACGGTCGCCAGGGTGGAGAGGCTCACCATCTCGCCGCTCGCGGCCTTCAAATAGATGCGGCTGATGTCGGAGATGCCGTTGAACTGGGTCTGGTTGGCGCGCAGGTAGACATCATACTCTTCGCCCCTGTCCACATAGGTGGTCTGGCTGACGCCGCCGAGCAGGGCCTGCAGGGAGCTTGCGATGGTGGAGACCGGAATGCCGAGCTGGGTGGCTCGCTCCCGCTCTATGGTCACCTGCAGCTCCGGGGTCTTCTCGGCATAGTCGAGATCCGGGCTCTGCATCAGCCCGCTTTGGGCCGCCGCCTCCTTGAGCGCCAGCCCCTGCTGGTTGAGCTCGCCGTAATCGGAGCCTTGCAGCACGAACTGCACCGCCGCGGTGGAGCCGCCTCTGAACCCCGGCTGGAAGGTGCGGATCATCACGTCGGGGATGCCGGCGAGGCGACCGCTCAGGGAGCGGCCAAACTCGGTGGCCGTTTCGTCCCGCACCGCCCAGTCGCTGAGCTGGATGATGGCCATGCCGGTCTGATCGCCGCCGCGCCCGAAGGCCGGGGTGCTAAAGCTCATGGCCTGCACCACCCCCTTGCCGAGCAGCGGCAGGATGGCGGCCTCCACCTGCTGCATGTTGCGCTTCATCCGCTCGATGCTGGTGCCCTCCGCCCCTTTCACGAACACATAGAGCACGCCCCTGTCCTCGGTCGGAGTGAGGCTCGCGGGCAGCTTGCCAAAGAGGGCGCCAATGCCGCCAAGGCAGAGCAGCAACACCAGGGGCATCCAGACGGCGCGGCGCAGCACGGCCCCCAGCACGCGGCGATAACGCTCCTCCACCCAGCCAAGTCCCTTGTCCAGGGTGGCGGTCAGGGCGTTGGGTTTGTCCACGGCACGCATCAGCCAGGAGCCCATGGCCGGGGTCAGGGTGAGCGCCACCAGGGAGGAGAAGAGCACGGCCAGGGAGAGCAGGATGGCGAACTCGGTGAAGAGGCGCCCCACCATGCCATCCATGAAGGCGATGGGCACGAACACCATCACCAGCACGGCGGTGGTGGCGATGACGGCAAAGCCCACCTCCCGGGTGCCGTGCCAGGCCGCCATCAAGGGGGACTCGCCCCGTTGCAGGTGGTGGTGGATGTTCTCTACCACCACGATGGCATCATCCACCACCAGGCCGATGGCGAGGATGAGGGCCAGCAAGGTAATGAGGTTGATGGAAAAGCCCAGATACCAGGCACCGATGAAGGCCGAAATCAGGGAGACGGGCACCGTGATGGCGGGGATGAGCGTGGTGCGCCCCTGCCCGAGGAAGAGATAGAGCACGGCGACCACCAGCAGGGCGCAGATGGCGAGTGTCTCGTATACCTCGTCGATGGCCTGCTTGATGAAGATGGTGGAGTCGTAGTCGACCTCAAGGGTGGCCCCCTCCGGCAGGAAGCGCTGCATCTCCACGAGCTTCTTCTCGATGCCCTGGGCCACCGCCAGGGGATTGGCGGTGGACTGGGCGACGATGCCAATCCCCAGGCTCTCGCGGCCGTTGCGCTGATAGGCGCTGTCTTCGTTCTTGGCCCCCACCTCCACATCCGCAATGTCCGCCAGATAGATGCTCTGACCATTGGTGGCGGTTTTGACCGGCAGGGTGCGAAAATCTTCCGCACTGTGATAGAGCCGTGCGATCTGCACCGCCATGGTCATGGTGTTGTTGCGGATCTCGCCGCCCGGCAGCTCGATGTTCTCCCGCTTGAGGGCATCCTGCACGTCGGCCACCGTGATGCCGCGGGCCGCCATGTCGGCGGGGCGCAGCCGCACGTACATCACCTGGGTCAGGTCCCCGGAGAGGGAGACCTCGCTTACCCCGTCCACCAGGCTCAAGGGGTCCACCAGCATGCGATTGGCGTAATCCGTCATGGCGGTACGGTCCATCTGGGTGCTGCTGAAATTGAGCCAGATGGCCACATCCCCGTTGCCGTTGTCCTTGGTCACCATGGGCTCGTCCGCCCCGTCTGGCAGCTTGGGTCTGGCCCGGGAGATGGCGTCACGCACGTCGGAGGTGCCCTCCAGCATGTTCCAGCCGAGCTTGAACTCCACCGTGATGGAGGAGCGCCCCTTGCGGGTCACCGAGTTGATGTTCTTGATGCCGCTGATGCCGGAGAGCTGATCCTCGATGGGCTTGGTGACCTGGCTCTCCATCACCTCGGGGGCCGCCCCCTCATAGGTGGTGGTGATGGAAACGGACGGGGTCTGCACATCCGGCATCTCCCGCACGGTGAGTTTGCTGAAGGCCACCAGGCCGAACACGGTGAGCAGGGCGCTGATGACCACCGCCACCAGGGGACGGCGTACTGAGATATCGGAGAGCCACATCAGCCTTTCACCTCGCCCAGATCACGTACCTGGGCGCCGTCGCGCAGATTGACCAGCCCCTCCACCGCGATGCGATCGCCGACGTTCAACCCCTTGAGCACCCAGACGGCCTCGCCATGGGTGTCGCCAAGCTCCACCGGCACGCGCTTCACCCGTCCGTCCGCCTCCAGGCGATAGACGAAGCGCTGCTCGCCGGCATACTCCACCGACTGGGCGGGGATCAGGGTCATCTTCTGGGGTGGCAGAGAGAGATCCACGTTCATCAGCATGCCGGGACGCAGCTGGCCACCGGTGTTGGGCAGGATGACGCGGGCCTTGATGTTCTGGGTGTCGCTGGAGATCCGGCTGTCGAGGGTCTCCAGCACGCCGGAAAAGGATTGATCCGGCCAGGCCGAGCTGGTTGCCGTCACCGCCATGCCGGGGCGCAGCAGGGAGAGGTAGCGCTCGGGCACCGCCAGATCGAGCCGCAGTTTTGCCAGCTCGTCCAGATGCAAGAGCACGTCGCCGCTGTTGACCAGGGCTCCTTCGCTGAGATCGATGAGGCTGACAGTGCCGTCGAAGGGGGCGGCCAGGGTGCGCAGGGAGAGCTCGTAACGGGCCGCATCGACCCGGGCCTGGGCCTGGGCGACAGTCGCCTCCTGCCCCTCCAGCTCCGAGGTGGTGACGGCGCCTCGCGCCACCAGCTTGCGCATGTCCCGCAGCTTGCGAGCCTCGTCGCGCACGCTGGCGCTCTGCTCGGCCAGCTCCGCCTGCTGCTTGCCCGCATCCAGGGCGATCAGGGTCTGCCCCTGTGTGACCTGCTGGCCGGAGCTCACCGCGATGGTGGCAATGCGGCCGGTCACCTCGGGGCTGATGGCCACGGAGCGATTGGCCGCAAGCTTGCTCACCAGCTTGATGGAGGGCTCGGCCAGACTCTGCCTGACGGTTTCGGCCCTGATATTGATCTCTCTTGGTGCTGGCTTGCTGGCGGGTTCAGCCTGCCGCAGATGCCAGGCGCCCGCCGCCAGCAATAGAAGAAGAGGGAAAAGCCACAGCCACACGCGCGTTTTCATCACAAGATCCATGCAGTCAAAGAGAGAGGAAGAAGAGATAGCTTCATCAAGGATGGCACCATGTTACCCCCTGACTATGCCGTGACTATGTATAAATGTGACAAAACGTAACAGTCCGGTGAGAAGATCATCAAAAACGCATCTTGTCGGCACGCGCGTCAGGGTTCTGCCTTACACTGATGCCGACTCTCGCCATCTTCCGGTACGCCCATGTCCATTCCCTCCCCCGCCTTTGCCAGATACCGATTGCAGTGGCTGCTGCTGGGCCTCGGCCTGCTGCTGTTGCTGCTCGCCCTGCAACATGCGTTTCGCCAGGTTACCGAGATCAACAAGCGTGACACCATCAACGCCGCGACCCAGCTCAGCAGCCAGCACCAGCGGATGGAGACCTTCCTTGAGGCCATGCGCGGCCAGGCGGAGGAGCGCCTGCGCAGCAATCCCCAGTCCGTGCTCTCTCGCCAGCTCTATCAGGCGCTGCAATCCGACGGGGAGCACGGCATCAATCTGGATCGCATCCCTGTCGATCTGCCCCCCGCCCTCATCGGCAACCTGACCGGGCAGGGCCCGCTGCCCCATGACGGCAGCGAGCGGCAAGCCAGAATACATCTCGCCCTCAGCCTCTCCCCCCTGCTCGCCACGGCCAGCAAGCTGCTGGACAGGGACGTGGCCTGGATCTACTTCACCGGTACGGACAATTTCATCTACCTCTATCCCTGGGTGCCATCCAGCCAGTTTCGCTTCGATCCCGTGATTTACAGCAAGGCCTACTGGCAGGAGGCGATGGCCAGGCATCCCCACCTGGAGCACGCCATGCTCTCGCGCCCCTACCAGGATTTTGCCGGACGGGGGCAGATGATCACCCTCTCCCAGCCCATTACCCAGGGCGGCCAGATCATTGGCCTGCTCAGCATCGACATCCAGACCGTCACGCTGGCGCAGACCCTGCACCGCCTCGCCCCCCGGATTGGCACCCTGTTCCTGCTCAACGCCCATCAGCAGATCCTCGCCAGCAGCCAGTCCGGTACCGCGCCGCCCCCGGTCAGGACGGCGCAGTCAGCGGAATATGAGTGGCAACAGGGCGCCTTGCAGCTCGTCTATCCCATCCCGGAGACACCGCTCTCCCTCATCCATCGCATCCCGCTGCTGCCTCTGCTGCAGACGCTGTTGTGGCAATCGGCGACGGCGCTCATCACCATTCTCTGTCTGGTGGTGGCGACCGTCTCCAGCCTGCGTGCCCAGCGCCTCAACCGGCGCCTCAACTACCTGTCGCGCCACGATGCCCTGACCGGCGCCTTCAACCGCCACTACTTCGATGCCTTCGAACACCGCCAGGCCCTGGCAGGCCGCCAACGCATCGGCGCCATCATGTTTGACTGCGATCACTTCAAACAGGTCAACGACCGTTTCGGCCACGGGGTGGGCGATCAGGTCCTCATCCGTCTGGTGCAGCTCTGCCAGTCCCTGCTGACACGGGAGTGCCACCTGATCCGCTGGGGCGGCGAGGAGTTCCTGCTGCTCGTCACCGATGAAGCGATCCCTCTGGCCCCTTTGGCCGAGCGGCTTCGCCTGTGCATAGCAGAGCATCCCTGGAGCGCCATCGCGGCCGAGCTGAAGGTGACCGTCAGCCTGGGCCACTGTCGTCAATCACCGGCCATCTCCTTGCAGGAGGTGATCCGCCGCGCCGATATCGCCCTCTATCAGGCCAAGGCCAACGGCCGCAATCGCAGCGAAGCGTGGCGGGATGACGGACAGGAGAAGCCGGAGTAAGCTGGACTCCCACTTCATGTCAGGAGACGCAACTGTGTCACGAAAACCCCGTCTGGGATTGGCCCTGGGTAGCGGTGCGGCCCGAGGATGGGCCCACATCGGCATCATCCGTGCCCTGGAGCGACTGGGCGTCAAGCCGGATCTGGTGGCTGGCTGCTCCATCGGCAGCTTTGTCGGCGCCGCCTATGCCGCTGGTGAACTGGACAAGCTGGAGAGCTGGGTGCGCGGCTTCAGCCGCCTGCAGGTCATGGGGCTGCTCGATCCTGCCCTCTCCGGCGGCCTGTTTCGCGGTGACAAGGTATTTGGCATCGCCGCCGGCCATCTGGGGGATCCCGCCATCGAAAGCCTGCCGCTGCCCTTTGCCTGCGTCGCCACCGAACTCGATACCGGTCGCGAGATCTGGTTGCAGGAAGGACCGCTTCGCCAGTGTGTGCGCGCCTCTTGCGGTATGCCCGGCCTGCTCACCCCGACCCGGGTGGAGGAGCGCTGGCTGGTGGACGGGGCCGTGGTCAACCCGGTCCCCATCTCCCTAGCCCGCGCCATGGGAGCCGAGGTGGTGATCGCCGTCAACCTCAACACCGACATGCACCAGCCCTGGACCGACGAACCGGACGAGCCCGTGCAGGGGGGGCTGCTCAGCCAGTGGTTGAACCGGGGCGAGCGCGAACCCAGTACCCCCGGCATGTGGGGGGTGATGACGGGCTCCATCAACATCATGCAGGAGCGCATCACCCGTGCCCGGATGGCCGGGGATCCCCCCGAGATCCAGCTCTGCCCGCGCCTTGGCAACCTCTCCATCATGGATTTCCACCGCGCGAGCGACGCCATCAACGAGGGGGAAGCCTGTGTCGAGCGCAACCTGGAGCAGCTCAAGGAGGAGCTGTCACGACTCTGCCTGATATGAAGGCATATCGGGGTAAAAGACAAAAAGAGCGCCAATAGGCGCTTTTTTGTTTCGGGTTACGCGGCTCAGAACAGCCCCAGCCCCTTGAGCATCACTACCAGGATCAGCAGCGGCGACACATAGCGGATGATGAAAAACAGGGGGCTGAGGATGGGCAGCGCCAGCTTGCCCCCATTGGTCAGCGCCGTCGTCATCCGCTCGAATCCCCATACCCAGCCCACAAAGAGGCAGAGGAAAATGCCGCCAAGGGGCATCAGCACGTTGGAAGAGACGAAGTCGAACAGATCGAAGAAGGTTTTCCCGTCAACCTGCACATCCGCCAGCGTGCTGCTCGAGAGCGCACAGGTCGAGCCGACCGCCCCCAGCACCAGCAGGTTGATCAGGGTCGCCCTTGTGCGGCTCATGTGAAAGCGCTCGGAGAGCACCGAGACTGGCACCTCCAGGATGGAGAGCATGGCCCCGGTGGCTGCGATGGCGGAGAGCACGAAGAAGAGCACCATGAAGAGGTGGCCGAAGGGGATGCTGGCAAAGACCGCGGGTATGGTGATGAACAGCAGGGAGGCGCCTGCGCTCGGCTCGAAGCCAAAGGCAAACACCGCCGGGAAGATGGCGATCCCCGCCAGCATGGAGACGAAGAGATCCGCGCACATCACCCGTACCGTGGTGAGAGGGATGTGCTGATCGTCCCGAAAGTAGCTGCCATAGGTCATCATGCAACCCATCCCGATGGAGAGCTTGAAGAACGCCAGCCCCATGGCCGTCAGCACGACGCCTGCGGTCACCTTGGAGAAATCCGGCGAGAACAGGAAATGCAGTCCTTCGCTCGCCCCGGGCAGAGTCAGGCTGCGCACGCCTATCACCAGCAGCAGGATGAAGAGCAGTGGCATCAACCGCTTGGTGACCGCTTCGATCCCCCTGGAGACCCCCATCAGCAAGATCCCCCCCATCAGGGCCAGCACCAGCCACTGCCAGAGCAGACTCTGCAAGGGATCCGTGATGAGTGAATTGAAGGCAGCCCCCGTGAAGGCGGGATCGGTGGAGAGGATCTCGCCGCTGGCCGCCTTGAAGATGTAGGCAAACACCCAGGCCGCCACCTCGGAGTAGAACGACATGATGAGGAAGGCCGCGCTCACCCCCATGGCGGCGATCAGCCACCAGGGCTGCCCCTTTGGAGCCAGCTTGATGAGCCCGCTGACCGCATCCGTCCTGGCCTCGCGCCCCAGCATGATCTCGGAGATCATCACCGGCAATCCCACCAGCAGGGTGGCGATGACATAGACCAGCAGAAAACCGGCGCCACCGTTCTCACCGGTCAGATAGGGAAACTTCCAGATATTCCCGAGCCCGACGGCAGACCCCAGGGTCGCGGCCAGCACGCCAAAGGTGCTGGTAAACCCATCTCTGGCTTTGGTAATGGATTGGCTCATCGTTGTCTCACTGTGTGGATCACCGCCTGAATTAAAAGGGTCGGAGTGTTCCGTGGATTAATCCAGCCCGACAAGATGATTTAGTGAAAATCGCCGTTGACCGCACACATCGCATTATTTAATTAAATAATCATCCATTTTGACAAATAAAAAATGCCGCCTCGAGGGCGGCATTTTTATCAAGGTTGAACTGAATCAAGCCTTGGCAATATCGTCCGGACCGATCTGGCCGATTTCGGCGACTTTCTTGTCAGCCAGCAGCCAGAGGGTGAACTTGTGCAGATCGGGGTGGTGGGCCAGGGCAACCAAGAAGGCGCCTCCGACTTCACGGTAACCCAGTTCATAGTTCTTCAGGGTGGTTGGGGGGACGCCCAGCAGATCGGCAAACTTGGGACGGCTCAGGCCTACCGCTTCGCGGATCTGACGGATCTTCTTGCCAACAGTTACGATATTTGAATTCATGTGTTTCATACTCCGTTCGGCGGATTGACTCCACCTTTATTTTTCGCGACGACTCGTAGTCAAGTGTATCAGTTTTGAACGGACTCGTTATGGTCGAGCCTCTATCTATAATCAGCGTCTTTCGACGACAACCCTTCACAAACCTCGGGGATGGTAATCGCTGCGTCGCCTCAGGTAAACAGTCTCGAAAAGAAACCTTTCTTGTTGCCCGGCCATCCCTCGTATAATTCGCCGGTTATTTCCAAGAGAGTCATCAACATGGCATTTCCCGGCATCATTTCCCGTCTTCATTCCGACCCGGACTCCCTCCCCCGTCAGCTCGCCCAGGGTCTGCAGACCCGGGCCGAAGCGTTCTGGCTGCCCATGGCCATGCAGGGGGACGCCGCCACCGTGCTGGCGGCCCTCCCGGACAGCTGCAGCCTCTATCTTGAAGGCCAGACGACGCTTCCCCTGCGCAGCCACGACGGCGTCGTGGCAGAAAACGGCACCCTGGCACTGGGCAATGGTCACACGATGACGCTGGCCAGGGAGAAAGGCGATGGCGGCATCGTGCCGGAAGAAAGCCTCGCCGAGATGGCCCAATGGCTGGAAGCGGGTCATCGGCACTTCATCTGCTCCACCGCCGTCCAGCCCGTGGCGCGGGCCATCCTCAACATCTGGCCTCTCGATCCCTACCTCGCCCGTCACTTCTTGCTCAGTTTCACACCCTTGCTGTGCGAAGCAACTGAGGCGGACTATCTTGCTGTCCTCTCGGTCAGGGCGGGTGACGCCACCCTGCGGCACGCTTGGGCTGAGGCTTATATGAAGCTTGAGAAGAAACTGCATCGCGCCTACTTGGATCACTAATAAATCCCAAGAAACAGCCAGTTATCCCTACGACACAATTTGCCCCATCCCTTATCTGTGAGCTTGATCATGTTTTGAAATGGGCATAAAATGCGCCACGTCATCGGAATGACGTCGGCTGTTCGTGGCGGAGTATGCATTGTCGACAGTGCAACCCGCGCACTTGTGCACCCAGATACGTGCCTCCTGGATGGATCTAGGATCCCTGTTCGCACCAACGTCGTTGGTCGACAGAGCCAGCAGCTTACATAAATTACAAAGTGCGAAGCACGTGAACAACGTGCCATCTCAACGAGGATTATTTTATGATGAAAATGGCTCCTTCCCTGATCGCCATCGCTATGGCCACCATGGGTGCAACTGCAGCTCACGCCGCTGACGACATCTACTTCGGCGCCGGTGTTGGTGCAACTCACTTCAACGGTCTGAACAAGATCGAAGGCGTGAACGTTGGCGAAGAAGATGCGGCTGCTGCCAATGCCTTCGTTGGTTACAACTTCAACGAATACTTCGGTTCCGAGCTGGGCTACCAGTACACTGGCCGTGGCAACACCGACGGCAACCGTTACGAGAGCCAGGGTGCCACCCTGTCCGGTATCGCTCGTCTGCCGCTGGGCAACGATTTCTCCCTGTTCGGTGAAGCTGGCGCCTACTGGGGCCACACCGACGGTCTGGGCACCAGCGATACCAAAGTATCCCCGCTGGCCGGTGCCGGTGTGACCTACAAGGTCAACGACGCGCTGGATCTGCAAGCTCGCTACCGCTACATGTGGGACGTGGCTGACCTGCACGCCGACAACGTACGCTACAAGTCCAACCAGAGCGTTGCGACCCTGGAAGCCGTTTACCACCCGTTCCGTACTTCCTACGTAGCGCCTGCTCCGGCCCCGGTTGTTGAAGAAGCACCGGCCCCGGCTCCGCAAATCGTTGAGAAGAACTTCGCCCTGAACTCCGACGTGCTGTTCGCCTTTGGCAAAGACAGCCTGAAGGCCGAAGGCGTGCAAGCCCTGAACGCTCTGTACCAGCAAATCGTTGAGTTCCAGCCGAAAGACGGCAACGCCGTTGTTGTTGGTTACACCGACCGTATCGGTTCCGACGCTTACAACCAGAAGCTGTCTGAAGCTCGTGCCCGCACCGTTGCCAACTTCCTGGTCAGCAAGGGTATGGCTGCCAGCAAGGTTGCCATCGAAGGTCGCGGCAAAGCCAACCCGGTCACCGGCACCAAGTGTGACGGCGTCAAGGCCAAGGCTCAGCTGATCTCCTGCCTGGCTCCGGACCGTCGCGTAGAAGTTCGCGTATCCGGCGTACAAGAAGTTCAAAAGTAATCTGACTTCGCTCAGGTAACGTAAAAAAGGGGATGCCACGGCATCCCCTTTTGCTGTCTCTCTCCTCCCCCCAGCGACACTCTCTGTCTCACCTTTCTCCCCTTTACCCCCGTATTGCGGCCCCGCGACACCGGTGTCGGCGCTGCATATCTGTGCAGAAACTTGATCACGCTGATTCAAAAGAATACAGTAGCAACGCTTGTAAGACATTGGATGAACTATTAAAAGTGCTCAGTGCCCGGTTATACCAATCGGATTAAACATTAGGTCAGTTTTATCCAATCTCGGCTACAAAGTGACATCACCCGCTCCACATCGGCAATAAAGTGCTTCCAGGCCGATGTGCAGGCATCAAGGATGTCG
>NZ_JBLUXC010000076.1:0-14104 GCF_048276795.1 Aeromonas sp. PS2Canimalfood6 | reverse complement strand
GCGTGAATGAAGTCGAGAGCTTGGTCGATACGCATAAAAAAATCCGAAACCCAACAAGGAGTTTCGGATTCTTACACAGCCTGAGGATCGGTCAATGGATCCTTAACTGATCGGCATTAGCGCCCAAGGGCGCCTCTTTTGTTTATTGGCGTTGTGTGGTCTTAGCCCTTGCGCGCCCAGGGGTGGGCACGTGGGCGCAGCCACAGGGCCAGCCCCAGCAGGGCGGCGGCCAGGCCATACATTGGCCAGCTGCCAAAACGCAGATAGGGGGTCTGGCCGTGGGCGGGGCGTACCTCGGCACGCAATACTCCAGCCTCGAACTGCGGGATCTGGGCGATGATGCTGCCGTCTATCTCGGTGACGATGGTGATGCCGGTGTTGGTGTCGCGCAGCAGCGGGCGGGCCAGCTCGAGGGCGCGCATGCGGGCGATCTCCATGTGCTGCCAGGGGCCGATGCTGGTACCGAACCAGGCGTCGTTGGAGACGGTCAGCAGAAAGTCGGTATCCGGCTGTACGTTGCGGCGCACCTCGTCCGGGAAGATGATCTCGTAACAGATGGCGGCTGCAAACTTGAGCCCCTTGGCGATCAGGTTCGGCTGCACCTCGTCACCCCGGCTGAAGGAGGACATGGGGAGGTTGAAGAAGGGGGCGATGGGACGCAGCAGATCTTCGAAGGGTACGAACTCGCCGATGGGCAGCAGGTGGTACTTGTAGTAGCGGTTCTTGTGCTCGTAGTAGTAGGACTCCTTGCCCTCAGCATCCTGCACCCCCATGCCGAGCACGGTATTGAAGAAGCGCTGCTGTTTCAGATCGTAATGGATGATCCCCGCCAGCAGGCCGGTGTCGTTCACCTTCATCGCCTTGTCCAGGCTCTCCAGATAGGTACCCATCTCCTTCTCGATGGCCGGGATGGCGGACTCCGGCCAGACGATGATGTCGGCATCCTGGTTCTCGCGGCTGAGATCCTGATACTTGCGCACCGTCGGCACCAGGGCCTCCGGATCCCACTTGAGGGACTGCTCGATGTTGCCCTGCACCAGCGCGACCTTGACTGGCTCACCCCGGGTCACCCAGTTGAGCTGCATCAGCCCCTGGGCGGCGCCCACCAGAGCGACGGGGAGCAGCAGCCAGGCCGGCTTGCGGTGTTGCCATACCAGCCAGAGGGCGGAGGCGGTGAGCAACAAGGCGAG
Organism: Aeromonas sp. PS2Canimalfood6; assembly: GCF_048276795.1. Lineage (NCBI taxonomy): Bacteria > Pseudomonadati > Pseudomonadota > Gammaproteobacteria > Aeromonadales > Aeromonadaceae > Aeromonas > Aeromonas sp. PS2Canimalfood6. The sequence continues at coordinate 12,914 of NZ_JBLUXC010000076.1, read as the reverse complement.
GGTGATGCCTTGCACCCCGAGAAGGGGAGCGAAGCCCTTGAGGGGGCCGTCTATCTGGGTGTAGCCGAACCAGAGCCAGGGATAGCCTGTCATCACCCAGCCCCGCAGCCAGTCGGCCATCAGCCAGAGCGCCGGGAAGGCGAGCAGCCAGCGGCTCCAGTGGCGGCCGGCAAAGAAGCGGGCGAAGAGCCAGCAGGCCAGGGTCGGGTAGAGGGAGAGATAGGCGCAGAGCCCGGCCAGCAGCACGAAGGCGGCCGGCAGCGGAATGCCGCCAAACTCCGTCATGCTGACGTGGATCCACCACTGCCCGGGCAGGAACAGACCCATGGCGTAGCCGAAGCCGCGCCAGGCTGCCTGTTTGGGGGTGGCCTTGTCCAGCAGGGCGTAAAGGCCGAGCAGGGAGGGGATCACCAGGGGCCAGTAGCCGAAAGGGGAGAAGGCCAGCACGGCGATGGCGCCGCTGGCAATGGCAAACAGGCTGGTCAGGAGTTTCGATTTCACGGGGGATCGGGGCTCGAATTGGACTGAATGAAAACACAATGGCCGACATCTTAACCGCAAACCGGGTCAACGGCGAGCCTCGCGGTCGGCGTGGGCCCAGGGGCGGTCGCGCGGCGGGAGAGAGGCAAAAAAAGCGCCCCTGACGAGAGGGGCGCGGGATGTGCGTGGGGCTGGGCGGGATCAGGACTCCGGCTGCGCCGCCGCATGATGCTCGGGGATCTTCACCTGCAACTGTTGCAGGCGACGGCGATCGGCGTGCATCACCTTGAACAGGTAGCCGTCGAGTTCGATCTCTTCACCCTTCTTGGGCAGGTGGCTGAAGGCGTGCATCACCAGACCGCCGACGGTGTCCACCTCTTCATCGCTGAACTGGGTGCCGAAGAAGTCGTTGAAGTCCTCGATCTCGGTCAGCGCGCTCACCGAGAAGACCCGCTTGCTGATGCGGCGGATCTCTTCCGGCTCGTCCTCGATGTCGTCGAACTCGTCGTCAATCTCGCCGACGATGAGCTCCAGAATGTCCTCGATGGTCACGAGGCCAGAGACACCGCCAAATTCGTCCACCACGATGGCCATGTGGTAGCGCTCTTCCCGGAACTCCTTGAGCAGGCGATCGACCCGCTTGCTCTCAGGCACGATCACCGTGGGACGCAGGATCTTCTCCAGCTGGAGCGGCTCGCTGGCATGCTGGCCGCCAAAACCGAACGGCAATAGATCCTTGGCGAGCAAGATGCCCTCCACGTGATCCTTGTCTTCGTTGATCACCGGGAAGCGGGAGTGGCCGGATTCGATGATGACCGGCAGGAACTCGTCCACCGGCTGGGACTTCTCGATGGTCACCATCTGGGAGCGGGGGATCATGATGTCACGCACGCGCAGCTCGGCAATCTCGAGCACGCCCTCGATCATGTCCTTGGTGTCCTGATCGATGAGGTCCCGCTCTTCGGCATCGGCGATGACCTCTACCAGATCGTTGCGGTCTTTTGGCTCGCCCTGGAAGAGTTGGCTGAGTTTGTCGAGCCAGGTTTTCTTCGGCGAGCCGGTACTAGGGTGATCGTCGGTCATTTTCTCTCTTGGTTACTCGTATGAACACACTTGAAATCGTTGTGGCTATATGAGGATGGGCATCGGCTGTTTCAAGACGATCACCATCCGGTTCGTTACTCTTCGTCGTTCAGATAAGGATCGGCGAAGCCCAGTTCCTGCATGATGTCGCGCTCGAGCTGCTCCATCTCTTCGGCTTCCTCGTCCTCGATATGGTCATAACCTAGCAGATGCAGACTGCCATGCACAACCATGTGAGCCCAGTGGGCCATCAGGGGCTTGCCCTGTTCGACGGCTTCGGCCTCGACCACCTGGCGGCAGATCACCAGATCCCCGAGCAGGGGCAGCTCGAGACCCGGTGGCGCTTCGAAGGGGAAGGAGAGCACGTTGGTGGGCTTGTCCTTGCCGCGATAGGTGTGGTTGAGCTCGCGGCTCTCCGCCTCGTCCACCAGACGCACCGTCACCTCGGCCTCGGGCTGGAAGCCCAGAATGGTGCCATCGAGCCAGCCTTGCAGCTGGGCCTCGGTCGGCAGGCCGTCCGGGCTGGCGCAGGCCAGTTGCAGATCCAGGGTCACGCTCATTGGGCACTCTCTTTGCTGGTGTTCTCGTTGCGGGGAGTGGCTGCGCTCTTCTCGGCCGCCTGCTGGGCATCGAATGCCTCGTAGGCCTGCACGATGCGGGCCACCACGGGATGGCGCACCACGTCCTTGGACTCGAAGAAGTTGAAGGAGAGGCCATCGACCCCCTGCAACACCTCCAGGGCGTGGCGCAGACCGGATTTGGTGCTGCGAGGCAAGTCCACCTGGGTGATGTCGCCGGTCACCACCGCCTTGGAGTTGAAGCCGATGCGGGTCAGGAACATCTTCATCTGTTCCGTGGTGGTGTTCTGGGCCTCGTCCAGGATGATAAAGGCGTCATTCAAGGTTCTGCCTCGCATGTAGGCGAGCGGCGCCACCTCGATGACGTTGCGCTCCATCAGCTTCTCCACCCGTTCGAAGCCCAGCATCTCGAACAGGGCGTCGTAGAGGGGGCGCAGGTAGGGGTCCACCTTCTGGGAAAGATCGCCGGGCAGGAAGCCGAGCTTCTCACCGGCTTCCACCGCCGGGCGGGTCAGCAGGATGCGGCGGATCTCCTGGCGCTCCAGGGCATCCACGGCGGCGGCCACGGCGAGATAGGTCTTGCCGGTCCCGGCGGGCCCGATGCCGAAGCTGATGTCGTGGCGCACGATATTGGCGATGTACTGGGCCTGGTTCGGGCTGCGGGGCTTGATGAGACCGCGCTTGGTCTTGACTGTGACCTCCTTGCCATACGGCAGGGAAGGGGCGGGTTCGTCGTCCTGCTCCAGCACGCGGGACTCCTGCACCGCCAGGTGCACCATCTCGGGGGTGATGTCGCTCACCTTGCTCCCCTTGAGGGGTTGGGTTTCCACATAGAGGTGCTTGAGGATGACGGCAGCCGCCTCCACCTGGGCCTGCTTGCCGATCACTTGGAAGTGGTTGTCCCGGTAGCTTATCTCGATGCCGAGACGGCGCTCCAGCTGCTTGAGGTTGTCGTCAAAGGGTCCGCACAGGCTGGCGAGGCGCTGGTTGTCGGCGGGTTCCAGATGCAGATTCAGGGTGGAGATGTGTCGGCTCAAGGTGTCCTCTTATCGGTTGTTCCCCCGCCACTGGGCGGGGGAGAGAGTCATCAATGGGGTCTGAAGGCCGCAACGCCCAGATCATCGGGTACGTTGTCAGGACGACGGGCGAGGATCTCGCTCGGGGCCGTGGCGATGCGCAGGTTCATTTCGTCCTCGCCGCGGATGAAGCGGCCGCGCAGGGAGTAGGGGCGTACGTCGGTGATCTCCACGTCGGCGAAGCCGCCGATGAGGCGGTGCGGCCCCTCGAAGTTGACCACCCGGTTGTTCTCGGTACGGCCACTGAGCTGCATGGGATCCATCTTGGAGGGCCCCTCCACCAGGATGCGCTGCACCGAGCCCAGCATGGCGCGGCCGATGAGCATGGACTGGTGATTGATGCGGTTTTGCAGTCGGGTCAGGCGGGCCTTCTTCACTTCCATGTCGACGTCGTCCGGCAGGTCCGCGGCCGGGGTGCCGGGGCGCGGGCTGTAGATGAAGCTGAAGCTCATGTCGAAGTTGATCTCCTCGATGAGTTTCATGGTGGCCTCGAAGTCTTCGTCCGTCTCGTTCGGGAAGCCGACGATGAAGTCGGAGCTCATGGTGATGTCGGGACGCACGGCGCGCAGGCGGCGGATCTTGGACTTGTACTCCAGCACGGTGTGCGGGCGCTTCATCATGGTCAGGATGCGATCCGAGCCGCTCTGGATGGGCAAGTGCAGGAAGCTGACCACCTCGGGGGTATCACGATAGACCTCGATGATGTCGTCGGTGAACTCGACCGGGTGGCTGGTGGTGTAGCGAATGCGGTCGATGCCGTCGATGGCAGCCACCAGGCGCAGCAGCTCGGCGAAGGTGCAGACCTCCCCGTCGAAGGTCGGCCCCCGGTAGGCGTTGACGTTCTGGCCGAGCAGGTTCACTTCGCGCACCCCTTGCTGGGCGAGCTGGGCGATTTCATAGAGCACGTCATCCAGCGGTCGGCTCACCTCCTCGCCACGGGTGTAGGGCACCACGCAGAAGGAGCAGTACTTGGAGCAGCCTTCCATGATGGAAACGAAGGCGGTCGCCCCCTCGGCACGGGGTTCGGGCAGGTTGTCGAACTTCTCGATTTCGGGGAAGGCGATGTCCACCTGGGCACCGCGCCCCTCCTGCACCTGCTTGATCATGGTCGGCAGGCGGTGCAGGGTCTGGGGTCCGAAGACGATGTCCACATAGGGCGCCCGGCTGCGCAGGTTCTCCCCTTCCTGGGAGGCGACGCAGCCGCCCACCCCGATCACCAGCCCCGGTTTTTTCGCCTTGAGCTTCTTCCAGCGACCGAGCTGGTGGAACACTTTCTCCTGGGCCTTCTCGCGGATGGAACAGGTGTTGAGCAGCAGCACATCTGCCTCTTCCGGCTCCTCGGTAAGCGTGTAGCCATTGCTGGCATCCAGCAGGTCCGCCATCTTGGACGAGTCGTACTCGTTCATCTGGCAGCCCCAGGTCTTGATATGAAGTTTCTTGCTCATTGCTTCTCGTGACTGGTTTTGAAATCGGCAGGGTCAAAGGACCGGCCATTTTACTCCGCAATCCCGGTGCTGACCAGTCTGGGGCCGCCCGCCGCCATCAGGGCCGGCTTGTCGTCGGCAATTGCGCATCCCTCTCACTGTTTCTGCCGCCTCCTTGCGTTATCATGCCCCATTCGGTTCGGCCCTTGCCCCTTATCGCGGGGACTCCTTGCAGGAATCAAGTTATGGAACAGTGTGATATCGCCATCGTCGGCGCCGGCATGGTGGGCGCCGCCACCGCCTGCCTGCTGGCGGCAGAGGGGCTCTCGGTACGGGTCATCGAGACCCGGTTGCCCGAGCCCTATGCCCCCGAGCAGCCGCTGGATCTGCGGGTTTCCGCCATCAGTCAGGCCTCGGTGGCGCTGCTGACCCGGGCCGGTGCCTGGCAATATCTGCAGCAGATGCGGCTGTGCCCCTATCGCCGGCTGGAGACCTGGGAGCTGGACGGCTTCGCTACCCGCTTCGACGCGGTGGATCTCGGGCTGCCCCAGCTCGGCTACATCATCGAGAACCGGCTGATCCAGCTCGCCCTGCTGAAAAGGATGGAGGATTTCCCGACCATCCAGACCCATACCCCGGCGGCGGTGACGAGTCTGCGCCAGAGTGCGGATGACGCCGTGCTGACCCTGGATGACGGCACCGAGCTGCAGGCGCGCTGGGTGCTGGCCTGCGATGGTGCCGAATCCCACACCCGGCGACTGGCCGGCATCGGGGTGTCGCGTTTCGAGTACCGCCAGCACTGCATGCTGATCAACATCGACACCGATTTTGCCCAGGAAGACATCACCTGGCAGCAGTTCACCCCGAGCGGCCCGCGCGCCTTCCTGCCGCTGCCGGGCCGCCATGGCTCCCTGGTCTGGTATGACAGCCCGGCCCGCATCCGGGCGCTGGCCGCCATGAGCAACGAGGCCCTGGCCGTCGAGGTGCGCCGCCACTTCCCCAGCCGCCTTGGCGGTTTCACCGTGACGGCCAAGGGGAGCTTCCCCTTGGTGCGCCGCCACGCCAACGACTATCACGCCGGGCGAGTGGTGCTGCTCGGGGATGCGGCCCACACCATCAACCCGCTGGCGGGGCAGGGGGTCAACCTCGGTTTCAAGGACGTGGCCTGCTGGGCCGGGTTGCTCGGCAAGGCGGGGGCACTGTGGCATGAGCTGGCGCTGGCCGGGCGTTACGAGGGGCGACGCCGCCCTGACAACCTGCTGATGCAGTCGGGGATGGATCTCTTCTACGGGGTCTTCAGCAACGAGATAGGCCCCCTCAGGCTTGCCCGCAACCTGGCGCTGAATCTGGCGGACAAGGCGGGCCCCCTCAAGGAGATGGCGCTACGCTATGCGCTTGGGCTGGTATGAGGCAGTGCGTGGCACTGCCAGGTGCCAATCGGGTGGCATATCAATCCGTGTGATGGTGCCAGCCGGTTTTTTATATGGCCGCGAGGAGTGATCCTGGCGGCCCAGGGGCAAAACGGCCTCAGGCAAGGGGGGAGCACACCATGAACAAGGCATTGCTGGTGATCGATTTCATCAACGACATCGCCCACCCGGACGGGCGCATCGCCGCCTCGGCGGCCCAGGTGATCGAGCAGGACGCCATTGCGCACGCCAATCAGGCGCTGGCTCATGCCCGCGCTCACGGCTGGCTGGTGGTGCTCATCAAGGTGGGGTTTGACGAGGGCTATCTGCTGCATCCCAGGGGTTCCCCCATGTTTGGCCGTGCCCGGCAGTTCGGGGCCCTCTCCCTGGCGGACAGCGGCACCGACTTTCACCCGGAGCTCGATGTGCAACCCGGGGATCTGGTGCTGACCAAACCCAGGGTCAGCCCCTTCTACGGCACGGCGCTGGAGCCGGCGCTACGGGCCAATCGCATCGAGCATCTCTATGTGTGCGGCGTGAGCACCAGCTGGGCCATTCAGGGGGCGGTGCGAGATGGTCACGATCGGGACTACGCCATCACCATCCTGGAAGATGCCTGCGCGGCGGCGGATGCCGCAGAACATCAGGCTTCCCTGCGCATGCTCGGTCGCATTGCCGAGATCATCAAGGTCGCGGAGCTGGCGGAACGGGACTGAGCCCGGCCATCCTCTCCTGCAGGCATCTCATGCATCTCATGCATCTCATGCATCTCATGCATCTCATGCATCTCATGCATCTCATGCGGGCTCGGGGTGCGTTTCTCTCACCATGGCGAGGAAGCGATCCCGAATGGGATCGGCAAATTCCGGGTTCCACACCAGGCTGATTTCCCATTCCGACCAGGGGCCGGAGAGAGGGTAGAGGGTCACCTCCTTGCCCGCGATGAACCCTACGCTGCGCGGCAGGATGGCGTTGCCGATACCGGCGGCCACCAGGGCGACCAGGGTCTGGATGTCTTCCGCCTCCTGGATGAGACCGGTCAGCCGGTTGGCACCGAGGAAGCGGGCGATCTGCTGGCTGAGACCCGGACAGCGATGGCCCACCATCTGCAGCAAGGGATCGCGGATCAGCGCCCGCTCCAGGTCGAAGTCCGGCCCTGCCACCCGGGTGGGGACGGCCAGCACCAGCCTGTCCGTCAGCAACCTGTGTTCCCTCAGCTGCGGCGCATCAGGCCGTCGCATGAAGCCCAGTTGCAGCCGACCCGCCAGCAAGTGCTCCTGCTGGATGGCGGAGGTGGTGTCCCGCAGGTGGACCAGCACGTCGGGGGCCTGCTGTTTGAAACGGGCCACCAGGGAGGGGGCCAGTGCAAAGCTGGAGAGCCCGAACCCGATGTTGAGGCGTCCGGCGGCACCGCTTGCCAGCGCCAGGGCATGCTGCTCGAATCCCTTGCCGTGATCCACCAGAGCCCTGGCCTGGGGCAGCAACTGGAGGCCGATGGCGGTCAGCTCGGCCCCGTGGCGGCCCCGGTTGAACAGGGTGCTGCCGAGGGCCTGCTCCAGCCCCTGGATCTGCTTGGTCAGGGCCGGTTGCGTCACAAAAAGCCGGCTGGCCGCTTCCCGGTAGTTGGCACTCTCGGCCAGCATGACGAAGGCCTGCAATTGTCTCAGGTCGAATCTCATTCCATTTGGTTATCCAATGTGGCGATTTATTGATTATAAGTTATCTAGTCTCCTTGTTCTAATGGTCTCGAAACGGGCCTGCTTGCCCGCTGTTCAGCCACAAGGAGTCATGTCATGTCGAGCGAACGCTATCTGTTTTTGATCAAGGGGAGCCTGGTGATGGCTCAGCCGCTGGCCGCACCGGAGACCGGGGAGCTGCTGACCAGCCTGTTGCAGCAGGGGTTCGTCGTCGCCCCCTTGCCGGTGTGGGCCAGCAATGCGGAGCAGGCGCTCGCCTGTTACGAGGCCGCTGCCCAGCGGCAGGTCTTCGCCGATGCGCTGGCGGGGAGAGCCCTGTGAGCGCGGTGCGCGTGAAGGCTGCGGCCCTGCTGCTGGACATGGACGGGACCCTGGTCCACTCCACCGGCGACGTGGAAGTCGTGTGGCGGCGCTGGTGTCAGCACCATGGGCTGGATCCCGCTCCCGTGCTCGCCATGTGTCACGGCGTGCGCTCACGGGAGGTGATAGGGGCCCTGGCTCCCCAGCTGGACATGGCAGTGGAGGTGGCCCTGCTCGACGATCTGGAGATGGAATACGCTGCGGCGCCGATACCCCTGGACGGTGCCCGGCGACGGCTCGAACAGCTGCCGTCGACGCGCTGGGCTCTGGTGACTTCCGCAAGCCGGAGGGTGGCAGAGCACCGGCTGCTGCACGCCGGATTGCCGCTGCCCCGACTCCTGGTGTGTGCCGGTGATGTGGTACGGGGCAAGCCGGATCCCGAGCCTTATTTGCTGGCTGCCAGCCGGTTGGGACTGGCTCCGGCCGATTGCCTGGTGTTCGAGGATGCACCAGCGGGCATCGCCAGCGCCCTGCAGGCGGGTTGCCAGGTGGTGCAGATGGGGGGAACAAGGCGGTATGACGACAGGCTCAAGGGCTGGCTGCGGGACTGGCGCGGGATCGAGATCGAGGTGGCACCGGACGGGCTCCATCTTCATCTGCCCGCCCCGCTGCCGGCAGAGGCAGGATGATGACGACAAGGGGCACGCCATTCAGGCGCCGCAAGATTGCCCGATGCTGGGGGAAGCCTGCTCAGCCGAATAGCGTTCCACCCGGTTGCGGCCATTGTGCTTGGCCAGATAGAGCGCCTGATCGGCGCGAGAGAGCAGCTCGTCCAGATTGAAGGGGCCCTCTTTCTGGGAGGCGATACCGATGCTGACTGTGATGCAGACGGCGGGCTCTGCTCCAGTTTCTTCCCCTGGCTGCGCGACGATTTTTCGCAGCCGCTCGGCAACTGCCATGGCCTGCTCCTCGCTGAGGCCGGGCCAGATGGCCACGAACTCCTCTCCCCCCAGGCGACAAAAGAGATCTCCCGGTCGAAGCTGGTCGCGCACCCGGGCCGCGAAGCTGCTCAACTGGTTGTCACCCTCTTCGTGACCGTGACGATCATTGATGCGTTTGAAATGATCGATGTTCAGCATGCAGACCGCCACAGGGTAGCGCTGCACCGTGAGGTGCTGGAGCAGTTCGTTGGCGGCCGACCAGAAGCCGGCCCGGTTCAGCGCACCGGTCAGGTGATCGTGGTGGGCCAGGTGTCTCATCTCCCGCAGCAGGCTGTTGCGGGCCGCCATGATGCTGGCGGCGGTCAGGGGGGTGAGAGCGATCAGCATGACCCCTATCCGGACGGAGAACATCCAGTACTGGGTCTGGACATCGTGATTGATGACGAGGTGGCCGTTTGAGAGGGCGATCAGGATCAGGGTGCTGTAACTCAGGGTCAGCAGGCTGGTGGCGAAGACGGAGTAGGTGACGGCGCACCAAAGCAGCGCCGGTACCGGGAAGGCGATGGATCCCGGCCCCTCGACGAGCAGGGTGAGCAGCAGGGAGGCCACCAGGCTCAGCAGCGGCATCAATCTGGCCCAGGAGAACTCGGTGCGGTAAAGGAGGGTGCGCCAGGGGGGCACGCTGTCATGGGGAGGCAGTGTCAGGAGCACCGGCAGTATGGTCATGTAGTTCACCAGCTCGCTGGCAAACCAGAAGCCCAGCCCGTAGAGCGGGGGGCCCAGAGACAGGATGGGATTGATGATGGCGCCGACCACGCCGGCGGCGAGGGAGGCGGCCAGGGTGTTTCGCAGCAGGAGCACGAGGGAGGTGGGGCGCCTGAGGAGCTTGTCGGCAGGCGCGAGCCGATGCATCAGCAGATACCCGACGCCGATGCCGGCCAGGTTGCCGCAGGTCAGCAGGATGGTTTTGAACAGGGGCTCGCCGGTGAAGAGGGCGGCGAGAAAAAAGCCCAGTATGCCGCCGGCCCAGCCCGCCGGGGTGGCCAGGCGTGGATAGCGCACCATGCAGCCGAGCAGGACCGCATTGGCAGGCCAGAAGGCCGCCAGCAGGTTGGGGGGGCGGGTGAAGATGCCGATCAGCGAGAACAGCAGTACCAGGGCGGCGACACACAACAGAGCGGACAAGGGCGTCAATGTGCATGAGGTACGTTGGCGTGCGATGTCCCCCATGGGGACCTCCTGACAAGAGAGCGTTTGTTCAGAGTATGGCTGGCACGTGACAAGGGTGAACGAGGGGGAGAGAAGAAAACGCCCCCTGGTGGAGGGGGCGTGAAGGCTTACTTGAAGACCCGGAAACGCACGTCGTCGTCGATGAAGGTCTTGTCGCCGGCAGGTTGCTCTATGCTGCCAAAAGGCATCTGGGCACGAAGCAGCCAGCTGGCGGGCAGGTCCCACTCCTTGCGCACCGCATCGTCGATGAGCGGGTTGTAGTGTTGCAGGGAGGCGCCGATGCCCTCCTGGGCCAGGGTGGTCCAGACCGCGAACTGGGCGATCCCGGTGGCATGTTCGGACCAGATGGGGAAGTTGTCGGCATAGAGAGCGAATTTCTGCTGAAGATCCTCGATGACGGCGGTGTCTTCGAAGAAGAGCACGGTGCCAGCCCCGGCGCGGAAGCTGCCGTTGATCTTGGCTTCACTCTGGGGATAGGCCTCCGGCGGCACTATCTTCTTGAGCTCCGCCTTGACGATGTCCCACAGCTTGTGGTGCTGCTCGCCGAACAGGATGACGGCGCGGGAACTCTGGGAGTTGAACGAAGAGGGGCTGTGCTTGACGGCATCCTTGATGAGGGCGGTCAGCTGGGTCTCGGAGTGGGTCACCCGGTTGCCCAGGGCATAGATGGTACGACGTGCTTTGATCTGTTCGATAAACGGACTGCTCATAACATCTCCTTGGTTGATGAATCATCACCGCCAGCGTTGCCGACAAAGGTCATCTGGCTCCGATTTCTAGAGTCATCGACTATAACACCTTGCGGGCAATAAACCGTCAACGAGGAGTAATGACTGTTTCTACTTTTTATGGATATTCACATGACGGATGTGAATATGGCCGCGAGACACCTTGATATCTTTTTTATCATTAGCAGTGGATGTTAATGACTTCAATCAATATCTTTTGCAGATTTTTAATCTATAAAATTCATCCAATATGACATTTTATAGAGAGTGACATGACGGCGGCGCTGATCAAGGAACGCTATTACATACTGACTCCGCTGTCGTTTCTCCTGGGAGGGCTGGTGCTGATCGCCACCCTGTTGCTGGCGGCAGCCAGCTACCTGAGCAGCATCGACAAGACGGTGGCGGGTTACGGTCACATGCTGGCCGCCCTCGACGCCACCCTGTTCCAGGACATGGCGCAGGACAACCGCCGCCAGCTTGGCGTGCTGGAGGCGTCCCTGGACAAGCAGGCCATCGCTGCCGGGGCATCGGCCATCAATCCCATCTGGGCCATTGCCCATCAGTTCAAGTACGACGCCCACTTCCTCTATTTCTACAACGCGCGCACCCATCGGCTCGACGGCTATCCCGACTGGCAGCAACCGGAGGGCTACCGGGCACAGGCGCGGCCCTGGTATCAGACCCTGTCCGGCGAGGGCGATGATCTCGTCTGGTTCGGTCCCTACCCGGAGTTCGATTCGGCTCGGCAGGTACTGACCCTCATCAAGCGGGTCAAGGATCATGAGGGGCAACTGCTTGGACTGCTGATGGTGGACATGTCGTTCAGCGCCTTGCAGGGGGCGTTGCACCGGGCGGTGGGTGAGGATCCGGTGGCCCTCTACATCACCGAGCGCAAGGGCGGCAAGCTGGTGGTGGGGCACAATTTGTCGCTGTTGCCGCCCCGTCTCGAGCGGGAGACGCAGGCGGCCGGCCTGGACGGGTTCTGGGCAGGTCGCCACCTGCAACACGCTCTGGAGGGGATGGAGTGGGATCTCAACGTCTATCTCCCCCCCTCCCATTTTCATGAAAACCTGCAAGACACCCTGTTGATGGTGGTGCTGCCCGCCCTGGCATTGCTCTGCATCTGGCTGTGCAGCCTGTGGTTTCTGGTGCGGATCTTTCGCCAGGAGCAGGCGCTGGTGCAGGGCTCGCTAAGCGGCCTCATCCAGGATGAGGCGCGAAAGGAGATCCAGCGGCGTCAGCGAACCTGGTTCGTGCACGGCAGCCTGGGGGAGATAGAACAGGTGCGAAACAGCCTGCTGCAAGGGCAGGATGCCCTGCTCCACGACCCTCTCACCGGCATCCTGAACCGGCGAGCCTTCGATCAGCAGCGGGCCGGGCTGGAGCAGGCGGGGAGGCCCTACTGGCTGGTGCTGTTCGATGTGGACAACTTCAAGCGCGTCAACGACAGCTGGGGACACGGTGTGGGGGATGCGGTGCTGTTTCGGGTGGCCACCATCATGGCGAGAACCCTGGGGGATGAGCAGGTCTACCGCATCGGGGGCGATGAATTTGCGGCCTTGCTGCCCTGGGAGCAGGCGGAGGTGGAATGCCGCCTGACCCACCTGCTCGGTCGGGTGAAAGCCCTGAAATGGCGGGAGTTCGCCGACGCCATCACCCTGAGCGCCGGCGGCGCGCGCTATCCGGATGATGCCCTGACGCTGCTCGAGCGGGCGGATGCCTGCCTGTACGAGAGCAAGCACCAGGGGCGGGATTGCTGGCATCTGGCGGCGTCGTCGCCCGTTGACGGGGAGGTTGTGACAGTATCTGTCTGACGGTGATCGCTGCAAAAAAGGGCCTTTGGGCCTAAATAGCTGTTCCGAATAGTAGATCACCGGAGGAAGGGAACTCAGTCCAGTTTGTGCGATCTGATTAGTCGCTAAACAAAACAAGCCACACCCAAAGGACTGAGTTGATGCCTATCCT
>NZ_JBLUXC010000075.1:0-14286 GCF_048276795.1 Aeromonas sp. PS2Canimalfood6 | reverse complement strand
AGGCGTGGTGCAATCAGGCCGCCCGATGAAGCAGGAACCCGGTACTGCGCGAGCAGCTATCACCCAGTAATGGGAATCCCCCTCCTGTGACGCGAAGCGCTAAGGTGGGGGAGGATGTCAAGAATTGGGCATTCGAATAATAACCATACGGCCTTGCGGTTGTCTAAAGGCACCTAACATCAGATAATACGGCCGCCTTCATACCGGATAACCCATCTTCAATGACTGAGTACCTGCTTTTACTGGTCGGCACCGTGCTGATCAACAACTTCGTGCTGGTGAAGTTCCTCGGCCTTTGCCCCTTCATGGGTGTCTCCGGCAAGCTGGAAACCGCCATCGGCATGGGTCTGGCCACCACCTTCGTCATGACGCTGGCCAGCGCCTGCTCCTATCTGATGGAGCACTATATCCTGATCCCGCTGGAGATCGCCTACCTGCGCACCCTGGGCTTCATTCTGGTGATCGCCGTGGTGGTCCAGTTCACCGAGATGGTGATCCGCAAGAGCAGCCCGACCCTCTATCGCCTGCTCGGCATCTTCCTGCCGCTCATCACCACCAACTGTGCCGTGCTCGGCGTGGCGCTGCTCAGCATCAACGAGCGCCACAACTTCATCCAGAGCATCATCTACGGCTTCGGGGCCGCCGTCGGCTTCTCCCTGGTGCTGATCCTGTTTGCCGCCATGCGTGAGCGGCTGGTGGCTGCCGACGTGCCGGCACCGTTTCGTGGCGTCTCCATCGCCATGGTCACCGCTGGCCTGATGTCGCTGGCCTTCATGGGCTTTACCGGCCTCATCAAGATATAACGCTATGATTCACATACTCTTTGCCATTCTGGTGCTGGCCCTGCTTGCCCTGGCCTTCGGCATCATTCTCGGCTTTGCCGCCGTCAAGTTTCATGTGCAGGCCGATCCCATCGTCGATCAGCTCGATGCTCTGTTGCCCCAGACCCAGTGCGGCCAGTGCGGTTACCCGGGCTGCAAACCCTACGCAGAAGCCCTGGCCAATGGCGACAAGATCAACAAGTGCGTGCCCGGTGGCGACGCCACCATGCGCAAGATTGCCGACCTGATGGGGGTCGAGCCCCAGTCTCTGGACGGCGGTGAAGACGCGGCAATCCCCGTCAAGAAGGTGGCCTTCATTCACGAAGACATGTGCATCGGTTGCACCAAGTGCATCCAGGCCTGTCCGGTCGACGCCATCCTGGGTGCCACCAAGGCGATGCACACCGTCATCGAGGCCGAGTGCACCGGGTGCGACCTCTGCGTCGACCCCTGCCCGACCGACTGTATCGAAATGATCCCGGTGCCGACCACGGTCGACAACTGGAAATGGGATCTGGCCAAGGTCGCCATTCCGGTCAAGATAGTGGAATAAACAGCGGAGTAACCATGCAGCATCTGCTCGAACGCATCAAAGCCGGCACTCTGTGGGATTTTCACGGCGGCATCCATCCCCCCGAGAACAAGCACCAGTCCAGCCTGACCCCCGTCGTTGACGCGGGCCTTCCCCCCCAGCTCATCATTCCGGTGCGTCAGCACGCGGGTCCGGCCGGCGAACTGCTGGTGCGGGTGGGGGACAAGGTCAAGAAGGGGCAACCCCTCACCCGTTTTGACAAGGGGCGCATCGTGCCGGTGCACGCTTCCACCTCGGGCACCATCACCGCCATCGAGCAGCACACGGTGGCGCACCCCTCCGGTCTTGACGATCTCTGCATCCTCCTCACCCCGGACGGAGACGATGCCTGGGGCGAGCGCACACCCCAGCCTGACTACTGGAACCTGGAGCGGGGGGCGTTGCTCGAACGCATCCAGCAGGCCGGCATCGCCGGGCTCGGCGGCGCCGTCTTCCCGACCCACAGCAAGCTCGACGGCCGTGGCCAGCTCACCGAGATCCTCATCGTCAACGGGCTGGAGTGCGAACCCTACATCACCACAGATGACCGTCTGATGCAGGAATACGCCGACGAGATCATGGACGGCATCCGGGTACTCAAGCACCTGCTCAAGCCCAAGCTCACCCTGATCGGGGTGGAAGACAACAAACCGGCGGCCATCGAGGCCCTGACCCGCCATGCCAGCGACGCCGACGTGCTGGTCAAGTCGGTACCGACCAAGTACCCCTCCGGCGGCGCCAAACAGACCATAGAGCTGCTCACCGGACGCCAGGTGCCCAAGGGAGGCCGGGCGGTGGACATGGGCATCATGGTGCTCAACGTCGCCACCGTCTTTGCCATCAAGCGCGCCATCATCGACGGCGAGCCGCTCATCGAGCGCATCGTCACCCTCACCGGCGACGCCTTCAAGAAACCCGGCAATGCCTGGGTGCGTCTGGGCACGCCGGTACGCTGGCTGCTCCAGCGTTTCGAGCTGCAACCGGAGGCGGATCAGCGGGTCATCATGGGGGGCCCCATGATGGGCTTCACCCTGCCCCACGCCATGGTCCCCGTGGTCAAGGCCACCAACTGCCTGCTCTCCCCCACCCGCGCCGAGCTGCCGCCCCCCGGCCCGGAACAGGCCTGCATCCGTTGCAGTGCCTGCGCCGATGCCTGCCCCGCCACCCTGCTGCCCCAGGAGCTTTACTGGTACAGCCGGGTCAAGGAGTACGACAAGGCCGAGAAGCTCAACCTGTTCGACTGTATCGAGTGCGGCGCCTGTGCCTGGGTCTGCCCGAGCGAGATCCCGCTGGTGCAGTACTACAAGATCGCCAAGGATGACATCCGCGAGGCCCGTGCCGAGGCCGAGAAGGCCGAACGTGCCAAGCAGCGCTTCGAGGCCAAGCAGGCTCGCTTCGAGCGTGAGAAGGCGGCCCGCGAAGCCCGCCACGCCGAGGCCGCAGCCCAGCGTCGCCAGGCCATGACGACGGCCGGGGGCGAAGATCCGGTCGCCGCCGCCCTGGCCCGCATCAAGGCCAAACAGGAGACGGCCCAGGTGGCCGTGAGTGAACCCGCACCGGACAACGAGGCCATGATTGCCGCCCGTGAGGCACGCAAGCAGGAGGCCATCGCCCGTCGTGCCGCCAAGGCCGCCAATGGCGAGGGCAATGGGCTGGCTGACACCCCGGCACCTGGGGAGCAACATCCCAAGGCAGAGCAGGATCCCAAGAAAGCCGCCATCGCCGCCGCCCTGGCACGTGCCAAGGCCAAGAAGGCCGCCCAGGCGCAAGGTGACGGGCCGGTGGTCGCAGGTGAGACATCCGTGAACACAACCGATAACGCCGTTGAGGCCCCGGCCGCCGCATCCGAACCCGCCGCAGAGGTGGACCCCAAGAAGGCGGCCATTGCCGCCGCCATCGCCCGGGCCAAGGCCAAGAAAGCCGTCCAGGCGCAAGGTGACGGGCCGGTGGTCGCGGGTGAGACATCCGTGAACACAACCGATAACGCCGTTGAGGCCCCGGCCGCCGCAGAGGTGGACCCCAAGAAAGCGGCCATTGCCGCCGCCATCGCCCGGGCCAAGGCCAAGAAAGCCGCACAGGCCCAAGGTGACGGGCCGGTGGTCGCGGGTGAGACATCCGTGAACACAACCGAACACGCCGTTGAGGCCTCGGCCGCCGCATCCGAACCCGCCGCAGAAGTGGATCCCAAGAAGGCGGCCATTGCCGCCGCCATCGCCCGCGCCAAGTCCAAGAAGGCCGCCCAGGCGCAAGGTGATGGGCCTGTGCTCGCGGGTGAGACATCCGTGAACACAAGCGATAACGCCGTTGAGGCCCCGGCCGCCGCATCCGGACCCGCCGCCGAGGTGGACCCCAAGAAGGCGGCCATCGCCGCCGCCATCGCCCGGGCCAAGGCCAAGAAGGCTGCTCAGGCGCAAGGTGATGGGCCGGTGGTCGCGGATAAGACATCCGTGAACACAACCGAACACGCCGTTGAGGCCCCGGCCGCCGCATCCGGACCCGCCGCCGAGGTGGACCCCAAGAAGGCGGCCATCGCCGCCGCCATCGCCCGGGCCAAAGCCAAGAAGCTGGCGGCCGAGGCTGCCTCCTCCCCTTCGACCGACAAGAGCCACTGATCCATGTTCAATATCGCGAGTGCGCCTTTTGCCCACAACCGCAAACAGACCCAGACCCTGATGGTGCTGGTGATCCTGGCCTGCCTGCCCGGCTTCCTGGCACAGACCTGGTTCTTCGGCTGGGGGACCCTGATCCAGATCCTGCTGGCGCTGGTCACGGCCCTGGGTTCGGAGGCCCTGGTCCTTCGCCTGCGCGGCCGCCCCGTCAAACCGGCCCTGCTGGATGGCAGCGCGGCGCTCACCGCCGTGCTCATCGGTCTCTCCCTGCCCCCCCTGCTGCCCTGGTGGATGCTGGTGCTGGGCACGGCGTTCGCCATCATCATCGCCAAGCATCTCTATGGCGGGCTCGGTCAGAACCTGTTCAATCCTGCCATGGTGGCCTATGTGCTGCTGCTGGTCTCCTTCCCGGTCCAGATGACCAGCTGGCTGCCCCCTTCCAGCATCGCCGCCTACGACATCGGCTTCGCCGATGCGGCCTCGGTGATCTTCACCGGCTTCAGCCTCGACGGCTACAGCATGCTGCAGCTCAAGCAGGGGGTGGATGGCCTGACCATGGCCACGCCGCTGGATACCTTAAAGACCGGGCTGACCCAGGGGCTGACCGCCACCGAAGTGATGACCCACACCGTCTTCGAGGGCTGGGGTGGCATCGGCTGGAGCTGGGTCAACCTCGGCTACCTGCTGGGAGGCCTCTTCCTGCTCCAGCAGAAAGTGATCAACTGGCGCATTCCGACTGCCGTGCTGGGCGCATTGCTGCTCGCTGCCACCCTGGGCTATCTGGCTACCCCGGATGCCACCGCCACCCCCATGCTGCACCTGTTCAGCGGTGCCACCATGCTCGGGGCCTTCTTCATCGCCACCGATCCGGTGAGTGCCAGCACCACCGCAAAGGGGCGCCTCGTCTACGGTGTGCTCATCGGCGTGCTGGTCTATGTCATCCGCCGTTTTGGCGGCTATCCGGATGCCTTCGCCTTCGCCGTGTTGCTGGCCAACCTGTGCGTTCCCCTGATTGACAGTCTGACCCGCCCCAAGGTCTATGGAGCCCGTCGCAAATGAACCCCCATCTGAATTGCCGCAGACGCGAGACAGGGAGCCTCCCATGTTGAAAAGCATGCGCAAGAATGGCCTGACCCTGGCCCTCTTTGCCCTCGGCTGCACCGCCATGGTGGTGCTGACCAACGAACTGACCCGGGATCGCATCGCCCACCAGCAAGAGCTGGAGAAGCTGCGCACCCTGCAGGCCCTGCTGCCCGAGGGGAGTTATGACAACGATCTGGTGGCCAGTTGCAAGCTGGTCAGCAGCCGGGAATACCTGGGCAGCGATGAGCCCATGCCCCTCTATACCGCCACTCTCAAAGGGGTGCATACCGGCTACGCGCTGGAAACCGTGGCCCCCGATGGTTACAGTGGAGCCATTCGCATGGTGGTCGGCACCGATGCCAAGGGGGCCGTCAGTGCGGTCAGGGTGCTGGCCCACAAGGAAACCCCGGGGCTTGGTGACAAGATAGAGCTGAAGAAATCCAGCTGGATCGACAGCTTCACCGGCAAGTCCCTCACGACCGACAACGACACCACCTGGGCGGTGAAGAAGGATGGCGGCGAATTCGACGCCTTCACCGGAGCCACCATCACCCCGCGGGCCGTGGTCAAGGCGGTGAAAAATTTGCTGAGGCTGCAACAGGAGCACCCCGAACTGCTGCACGATGCCCCCTCCTGCCATACCAACCCCTAACGCCGGAGCACACGCAATGGAACAAGTCGACGTGATTGACACGGCCAGCCAACCCGCCGGGGAAAGTGGCCGCCGCGAAGAGCTCAAGGAGCTGATGCTGCAGGGACTGTGGAAGAACAACCCCTCCCTGGTGCAGGTGCTGGGACTCTGCCCCACCCTGGCGGTCTCCTCCACCTTTACCAATGCGCTGGGGCTCGGCCTTGCCACCATGGTGGTACTGGTCTGCTCCAACCTCGCCGTCTCCCTGGTGCGCAACTGGGTGCCCAAGGATATCCGCATCCCGGTCTACGTGATGATCATCGCGGCCCTGGTGACCAGCGTGCAGCTGTTGATGAACGCCTACACCTACGGCCTCTATCAGGCGCTCGGCATCTTCATCGCCCTCATCGTCACCAACTGCGTCATCATCGGCCGCGCCGAAGCCTATGCCTCCAAGAACCCGCCCCTGCTTGCCGCCCTCGACGGCTTCATGATGGGGCTGGGCTTTACCCTGGTGCTGCTGGTACTGGGGGGCCTTCGCGAGATCATCGGCATGGGCACCCTGTTTGACGGTGCCGAGCTGCTGCTGGGTGACTGGGCCAAGTCATTGCGCGTCGAGCTGTTCCACGCCGACGCCAGCCTGCTGCTGGCGATCCTGCCCCCCGGCGGCTTCATCGGCCTCGGTTTGATGATCGCCGGCAAAAACGCCATCAACGACTGGATGGGCCGCAAGCAGAGTGCCGAGAAGGCCCACTGCACCGTGCCGGCGGCAGGCGCCCGCACGACCCAGCTCTGAGACAAGAGAGAGCCATGAACAACCAGAAACGCAGGCTGATCCTGGAGCGGTTGCGCGATGACAACCCCCATCCCACCACAGAGCTCAACTTCACCACGCCCTTCGAGCTGCTCATCGCCGTGCTGCTCTCGGCCCAGGCCACCGATGTCAGCGTCAACAAGGCCACCGACAAGCTCTATCCGGTGGCCAACACCCCCCAGGCCATGCTGGATCTGGGGGTGGACGGGGTCAAGGAGTACATCAAGACCATTGGCCTCTTCAACACCAAGGCCGAGAACGTCATCAAGACCTGCGCCATTTTGCTGGAGCGCCACGGCGGCGAGGTGCCGGAGAATCGCGAGGCCCTCGAGGCCCTGCCCGGCGTCGGCCGCAAGACGGCCAACGTGGTGCTCAACACCGCCTTCGGCTGGCCCACCATCGCCGTCGACACCCATATCTTCCGGGTCTCCAACCGCACCGGCTTTGCCGTGGGCAAGAACGTCGATCAGGTGGAGGAGAAGCTGCTCAAGGTGGTCCCCGCCGAGTTCAAGCTGGACGTGCATCACTGGCTCATCCTGCACGGACGTTACACCTGTCTCGCCCGCAAGCCCCGCTGCGGCTCCTGCATCATCGAAGATTTGTGCGAATACAAAGAGAAGGTCTATCCCGAGAGTTGATCTGCAGGCCTCTGCGGATCCGGTCTCGGGCCATGGATTCAAGGCAGTACCAATCCACCAACCCGGAGAATTGAGCAATGAGAATTCTGCATACCATGTTGCGCGTCGGCGATCTGCAACGTTCCATCGACTTCTACACCCGAGTGCTGGGCATGACACTGCTGCGCAAGAGCGAGAACAGCGAATACAAGTACACCCTGGCCTTCGTCGGCTACGGCGACGAGAAGGATGAAGCCGTCATCGAGCTCACCTACAACTGGGGGGTGAGCGAGTACGAGCTCGGTTCTGCCTATGGCCACATCGCCCTGGAAGCGGACGACATCTATGCCACCTGCGAGGCACTGCGCGCCGCCGGCGCCAAGATCACCCGCGAGCCGGGCCCGGTGAAGGGCGGCACCACCGTCATCGCCTTCGTGGAAGACCCGGACGGTTACAAGATTGAGCTGATTGCCAAGAAAGACGCCGGTAACGGCCTGGGCGCCTGAGCCCACGCCGCCTGGCGGTGAGAAAAACAACGGGGCCCAGGGCCCCGTTTTTATTGGCTGCAACCACCGTCAGGCCAGGCGGAAGCGCCCCATGCTCTGGCGCAGACCCGCCGCCAGCTGGCTCAGCTCCAGACAGGCTTTGGCGGTGTGATCCGCGCCGGTCGCGACCTCGTTGGAGGAGTCGTTGATGCGCGCCACGTTGCGGCCCAGTTCATCGGAGACCGCATCCTGCTCGCCACAGGCACTGGCAATCTGGATCGCCATGTCGGCTATCTGGGCCACCGCCTCTTCAATCTGACGAATGCCCACGCTGGTGCGTTCGCTCTGGCTCACGCACTGGCGGATCATCTCGCAACTCTGGCCGGTCACCGACTTCGCCCGGTTGGCACGAGCCTGCAGGGTCTCGATGATGGCGACGATTTCGCCGGTGGAGGCCTGGGTACGCCCCGCCAGGGTGCGCACCTCGTCGGCCACCACCGCAAAGCCGCGCCCCTGCTCACCGGCACGGGCCGCCTCGATGGCGGCATTGAGTGCCAGCAGGTTGGTCTGGTCGGCAATGCCGCGAATGACATCCACCACCAGGTTGATCTGGGCAGACTCTTTCTCCAGTTCACTCACCAGGTTACCCGCCTGCTCCATCTCACTGGCCACCCGGGTGATGGCATCCAGTGCCCCCTGCACATCCTGACTGCCGCGACGAGCCAGGGCATTGGCGGAGCTTGCCGACTCCGAGGCCACCTCGGTGTTGCCCGCCACATCCGCTACCGTCGCCTTCATCTGGGCCATGGCGGTGGCGACCTGGGCTATCTCCTGCTGCTGGCTCTGGATCCCCTGGGATGATTGCTCGGAGACCGCGCTCACCTCCTCGATGGCGGCCCCCAGCTGGGTCACGGCGGCGGCCACCTCCTCGATGAGCCCACGCAGGTTGTCCTGCATCTTGAGGGAGGCGCTGGCCAGCATCCCCAGTTCGTCCTGCCCGATGTGCTGGCGATCCAGCCGATGGGTCAGATCCCCCAGGGCGATGGCATTGGCCTGGGCCACCACGGCTTGCAGGGGCAGGCAGATCTGGCGGGTAAGGAACCAGGTCATGACCCCCATGAAGATCAGCAGGGTCGCGATGCTCACCACGGCAAAGGTCATCACCATGGTGACGCTGCCAAGCAGGCTGCCACGGTTCTCTTCCACAAAGCCAAGATTCACCTTCACCAGGGCACGCACCGCCAGCTCCAGCTCGGTGTAGAGCCCGTTCGAGCGAAACAGCGCCTCCCTGGCCTCATCCCTGCTGCCCTGGAACAACAGGGCATCCACCTGGTTGACGGCCCCCAGATATTGCAGCCACTGCTGCTTGACGCGGTTGAAGGCCTGACGTTCATGCTCGGCCCCCACGGTTGCCTCGTAGGCATCCATGACCTGCTGCACCTTGCCCAGGCTCTCCTGGATGCGGGCGCGGCGAACCTGCCTGTCGACGGCATCTTCCACCATCAGCAGGGCAAACTGGGCACGGCGCACATAGGAGACGTCGTAGAGCAGGTTGTCCACCGAGAGCACGCTTGGCAGGGTGGAGTCGGTGAAGTTCAATACCCGATCCCGAATGTCCCGCAGTTCGGTGGCGAGAAACAGGCCGAAGACGGCGCTGATGACGGCAATGACCGCAAAGACGGCGGCAATCTTCTTGCCGATGGAGAGGTGCTTGTAAGACATGTTGGCTGGTGATCCTCGACTGCAGTTGTGCAGTGACACAATGATCACATCCGTGTAAGCGGTGACCCGAGACTCCTGACGGGAAATGACGATGGGAGCGAAGAGAGGGGATCCCTTGCTTCCCGCTCGCCCCATGCCGGGCCTTGTGCCCGCCACGAGGCTGCCAGCACAGGAGCGACCAGCTCGACGCAAAACTTGAGCCGATTGCCACAATCGGTCCGCCGTCATGGACAAAGCAGGGGCCAGGTTATGTAATGGCCGCTCGTCTCTCCCCATTCCTGTCTTCAGAGGCCCTATGGACAACGTATCGACCCTCTCCCCTTCCTGGTCTGTCCAACTGCGCGAGCAGATAGCGGATCGCCCCCTCATCGCCCTGGGGCTGCTGCTCGCCCTGGTCGCCGTGCTGCTGCTCCTGGTGCAGAGTCTCGTCATGCTGGCCGCAGGGGAGATAACGCCCGGGGTACGCTATGGCCTCATTGGCGGCGCTGCGGGTTTTGCCGCCACGGCGCTGGGCGCCCTGCCAGCCCTGTTCCTGCGCGCCGTTCCCCAACGGGTGGAGGATGCCATGCTGGGGTTCGCCGCCGGCATGATGCTGGCGGCGAGCGCCTTCTCCCTGCTGCTGCCGGGGCTCGAGGCCGCCGAGGGGATCACGGGTGACGGCTTCCTCGCCGCCGCCGTGGTGGTGGCCGGCATGACCCTCGGGGTGCTGCTGATGCTGGGACTGGATCAATTCACCCCTCACGAACACGACAAAACCGGCCCCTGTGGTCCCGGCCATGAGAGCTGCTCACGGGTCTGGCTGTTCGTCTTCGCCATCGCCCTGCACAACCTGCCCGAAGGCATGGCCATCGGGGTCAGCTTCTCCCAGGGGGACATGACGGTGGGACTGCCCCTCACGACCGCCATTGCCCTGCAGGACATTCCCGAAGGGCTGGCGGTGGCGCTGGCCATGTGCGCAGCCGGTTTTCGCCCGCCGGTGGCCGTGCTGGTCGCCATCGGCAGCGGCCTGCTGGAACCGCTCGGCGCCCTGCTCGGGGTCGGACTCGCCAGCGGCATGGCCATCGCCTACCCCATCGGCCTCGGGCTCGCGGCTGGTGCCATGCTGTTTGTGGTCTCCCACGAAGTGATCCCGGAAACCCATCGCAACGGCCACCAGACCCACGCCACCCTGGGCCTGATGGTAGGCTTCGCCCTGATGATGACCCTCGACACCGCACTCGGCTGATCACCCCCCTCAAGCCCCGTGCGCCCGGTGACGACAGCGCGAACCCCTTGAAATAAGAAGGGGAAATCGCCTAATGTTGAGCCCCCGGCGCCCTTTGACTGGTTGATGTACGGCGCCTGAATCCCATCGGAAGCCTGCCCGGATGACCCTCAGGATAATCCTGCTGCTGTGCCTGCTTGTTCTCACCGCCAGGGCCATTGGCGCCACCGAGGTCTTTCATACGGCCGCACAACAGGCGTCGTCCCCCAAGTACGTGACGCTCCCCGACGGGCATGTCGGCGGGATCTGCGTCGATCTCTTCCGGCTCATGGAAGCGAGGGAGCCTGCCCTTCGCATTGAGGGAGATCAGCGCTTCCTGCCGCTGCGACGGCTGGAAAAGAAGGTGCAGCACGGCCAGCTGGACTTCATCTGCGGCGTGGGGGAGAGCCCGGCCAGGCGGGATCACTTCATCGTCCTGACCCCCGCCATCTTCACGGTGCGCTACCACCTGGCGGTGCGCCGTGACGATCCCGTCGAGATACGCAGCTGGCAGGATGTCAGGGCCCTCGGCCAGGGGGGCATCATCCTCATCAACCATGGCAGCGGCGCCATCGCCCGGCTCCAGAACATCGGCGGCCTCATCATCGACAGCGGCGGGATCAGCAACCAAGCCAACTACGAGAAGTTGTTGATGAAGCGCGGCCGTTTCGTCTACTACCGCTCCCCGGGGTTTGAGTCCGACTTGCGCGAACAGGGTCTGGCCGACAAGATCCGCATCCTCCCCACCGTGATGGAAGAGACTCCCTTCTACATCCTGTTCCATCGCCACAGTGCCCCAGAGCGCCTGACCCTGTTCGCCAACACCCTGCAACAGCTCGCAGACAGTGGTGAACTGGCCGCCCTGGCCAGACGCTACCCCTGACCCCCATCCGCGCCATCGCAATGCTCGGCGCCACCGCCAAGTTTTGCTATCATCCACGCCAACTTTTTCGGCCCAGCGGCCATCGAGACGAGGTAGATGATGAAAGTAGGTATTATCGGCGCCATGGAGCAGGAAGTGGCCCTGCTGCGCAGCCAGCTGAGCGAGCCCACCACCCTGCAACTGGGCGGCTGCGAGTTCTATCAGGGCAAGCTGGCCGGTAAAGAGGTTATCCTGACCCGCTCCGGCATCGGCAAGGTCGCCGCCAGCGTCGCCACCAGCCTGCTGCTGGAGAAGTTCGCTCCCGATTGCGTCATCAACACCGGTTCCGCCGGCGGCTTCGCCCAGGATCTGCACATCGGTGACGTGGTCATCGCGAGCGAGATGCGCTTCCACGACGTGGACGTGACCGCCTTCGGTTACGAGATGGGCCAGATGGCCCAGCAGCCCGCCGCCTTCCCCTGCGACGAAAAACTCATCGCCCTGGCACAAGCCTGCATTGCCGAGCAAGGCAAGCACCAGACCAAGATCGGGCTCATCTGCACCGGCGATCAGTTCATGTGCAAGCCGGACGCCATCGCGAAAGCCCGTGCCGACTTCCCGCAGATGCTGGCGGTGGAGATGGAAGGGGCCGCCATCGGCCAGGTGTGCCACATGTTCAAGGTGCCCTATCTGGTGGTACGGGCCATGTCGGACATCGCCGGCAAGGAGCAGGTGGAATCCTTCGATGCCTTCATCGAGGTGGCGGGTCAACACTCCGCCGAAGTGATCATCGCGCTGCTCGGCAAGCTGTGATCGACGCCCCCTCCTGGGATGCTCTGATGACCGCCCTCGCCTCCACGACGGCGGCCATCATGGTGGGGGCCGCCCTGCTGGAGGCCCTGCTGCCCTGGCCCGCACGCTTTCGACCCGGCGCAGCCGTGCCTCTGCTCACCCGCCTCGGCCAGAAGGTCTATCGCCCCGACGGCACGCCACGCCAGCAGAGCCAGGCCGGGCTCCTTGCCCTGCTGGTGGTCTGGGTGCCCTGCGCAGCCGGTCTCTGGGCGGTGCGCAATCTCTCCCTGTCCGAACCCCTGTTCGACCTCCTGTTCCTGCTGCTGATGCTCGAATCCCGCCCCTTGCGGGAACTCGCCCGAGGTAGCTGCGCCCTGGCGACCCAGGAGACGCTGGTCGTGGCGAGGCTGCAGGTCGCCCCCTGGCTCAAGCGGGAAACCGGCAAGCTCTCGGTGATGGGGTTGAACAAGGCGGTGAGCGAGACCTGCGTACTGCGCCTCGTCGGCCAGTGGGCCGCCCCCCTGCTGGGCTTCGCCCTGGCCGGGGTACAGGGTGCCCTGCTGGTGCGGCTCGCCCAGTTGACCCATCTGGCGTGGAACCCCAAGCAGAACGCGTTCGTCCACTTCGGCCGCCCTGCTGCGGCGCTCTATCAGGGTTTCTGCGCCCCTGCCATCCTGCTGCTGGCGCTCCCCCTGTGCCTGACCCAGGTGCGCGGGCTGGGCAACAGAGTGCGACCTGCGTTGCATTGGCCCCATCCCGCCATGGGGGTCCTGCTCGCGCTGCTGGCCCGGGCGACAGGCAGCCGACTCGGCGGCCCCCGCTACTATCAGGGCCAGCTGGTGCGCTTTCCGGTATTTGATGAGGGGAGCGAACCCGATGCCAACCTGCCCCTGCGCCTGCTGCAGCGTCTGCAACTGACCGGCTGGGGCTGGCTCGGGCTCTCGCTACTCCTGACATGGATGGAGCTCAATCATGGCTGATCGCGTTTCCCTTCGTGCCCTGGGCCTGTTTGTCTGCCTGCTGGGCACCTCACTGTGCGCCATGGCCACCCCGCCGCAGCGCATCGTGAGCCTCACTCCCCATCTGACGGAACTGCTGTTCGATATCGGCGCCGGGGATCGCGTGGTCGCCACCGACGATGCCTCCGATTACCCCGCCGACGTGGCCAACCTCCCCAGGGTGGCCAACTATCGCAGCATCAACCTCGAGGCGCTGCTGGCCCAGAAGCCGGATCTGGTAGTGGCCTGGCGCTCCGCCCAGGCCCGCATGCTGGGCCCGGTCGAGCGCCTCGGAATTCCCGTCTTCTACTCGGAGCCCACCGACTTTGCCTCCCTGGCTACCGAGATGCGCAGCCTGGGGCACCTTCTCGGGCTCACGTCCAGGGCCGACGAGCAAGCCCGCGCCTATCTGACCCGGCTCGACGCCCTGGCTGCGCGCTACGGCGAGCCCAAGCCCCTGTCTGTCTTCTATCAGCTCTGGTACCCGCCGCTCACCAGCGTCAATAATTCGACCTGGCCGGGGCAGGCCATCACCCTCTGCGGCGGACGCAACATCATGGCGACGACGGGAGCAGCCTACCCCCAGGTCGGGCTGGAGCAGGTGATCAAGGCCAATCCCGGGCTCATCCTGGCTGGCGGCTGGGATCCTTCCGTGCTGGATCACTGGCGGCAGTGGCCCATGCTGGACGCCGTCAAACACCAGCGGCTCGCCCTTATCAACGCCGATGAACTGCACCGCTTCACCCCCCGCGCCCTCAACGCGGTGGAGCAGATATGCGAGGCGATCGGGGCAATACACATGTCCAAAACCAAATAGTTCATAATCCCTCACCATTTGGTCTCTGAATTGCTATAAAAAGATAACGTCGTACATGGCTCAATATCATAAATAACTCAACGTCCCCCAAATAATATTTGGTTCATCGCGGCTTTCCGGGGAAGGCCGCCTTGATTTTCAGAAAAAAGTATTCTGAGTCCCTAAATCCATATGCCATGCGCTTTATCACTTTGATCTTGTTGTTCACCCCTTCCAGCACA
>NZ_JBLUXC010000074.1:0-14511 GCF_048276795.1 Aeromonas sp. PS2Canimalfood6 | reverse complement strand
AGGCAATATCAATATGATGCACGGCGACAGCAGGGTGATGGTGGTGGTGTGTTTGGAGACAGCCAGTTTACCAGCACCCTGTCTGTCAACTTCCACTTCCCCAAGATCCCGCGAAGAACCTCTTTTCTTTGCGGAATCTCCCCCATGTCTCGCGTCATCCTGCTCTGGAGCGGCGGCAAGGATGCCATGCAGGCCCTCTGCCATGCCCGCGCAGCGGGTCATCAGGTGGTGGCACTGGCCACCTTTGCCCCGCCCGAACCCCGCTTTCTGGCCCATCCCCTGTCGCAGGTGCGTCGGCAGGCGGCGGCTCTCGGTTTGCCCCATCTGCTGCTCACCATCGAAGCGCCGTTCGATCTCGGTTATGAAACGGCGCTGGCGGCATTGAAAGAGGAGTGGCGCCTGGATGGAGTGGTCACCGGCGATATCGACAGCGTGGGGGGCGCGCCGAACTGGATCCGCGAGCGCTGTCGCCCCCTGGGGCTCACCGTTCACACCCCGCTCTGGCAACAACCCCGCGAGGCGTTGCTGGCGGACATGCTGGCCCGCGGCATCGTCGCCCACCTCTCCTGCGTCGATACCCGGGTACTGGCCCCCGAGTGGGTGGGGCGCAGGCTCGATGCTGACACCCTCAGCGATCTGCAGCAACTGGCGGATCGGGATGGCTTCGATGCCTGCGGCGAGCAGGGGGAGTACCACACCATGGTGACTGACGGCCCCGGGTTTGCGGCGCCGCTGACGCTCGGCCACTGGCAGGTGGCGCGCCAGGAGCACCTCGCCTATCTGCAAGAGGACGAGGAATGACGTCTCACGAGGGCGGCACATAAAAAACGGGAGGCACTGGCCTCCCGTTTTGCTTGTCCTTAACGTTGACCTATTTGGCCAGCTTGCCCAGCACCCGCTTAAGCAGGCGGATGCGCGGCTCGATGCTGTCCAGCAGCAGGAATTCCGCCTCCGAGTGAAAGCCACCCCCCATGGGGCCGAAGCCATCCAGCGACGGCACACCCGCAGCGGCGGTGAAATTGGCATCGGAGCCGCCACCGGCCTCCAGCCAGGTGAAGGGGACGCCCTCCTCCCTGCCTGCCGCCTCCACCAGCGCCATCAGGGCCTCGGTGTCGCCGCTCGGGCGCATCGCGGGCTTGAAGCTCTGGCGCGCCACCTCGACCCGGCAACCGGCGAGGAAGGGGTTGTTGGCCATGAAGGTGAGCCGGTCGTGCACCGCCTGTGCCTCTTCGTTGCACCAGAAGCGCAGATCCACGATCGCCTCGGCAAAGTCGGGCACCACGTTGACGCCGGTCCCCCCCTGCACCACCCCCACGTTCATGGTGGTGCCGGTTTCCATGTTGACCTGCTGGTTGATGGTGAGCACCCAGTGGGCCAGCTCCGTGATGGCGGAGATCCCTTGTGCCAGGGCCGAGCCTGCGTGGGAGGCTTTGCCGTGGAAGGTGATGCGGTACTTGGCATTGCCCTTGCGGGCGCTGATGAGATCCCCGCTCGGGCGGGCCGCCTCGGCCACCAGCACGCAGCCGCTCTGTTTGGCTTTTTTCACCAGCCATTCTTTGGACCAGGGGGAACCAATCTCCTCGTCGCAGTTGCAGCAAACCAGCACCTTGAGCCTGGCCAGCACGGCCGGGTCCAGCTCTTTCAAGGCATACCAGGTAGAGAGCAGGCCGCTCTTCATGTCCGAGACGCCGGGGCCAAAGGCCTGATTGCCTTCGATTTTCAGCGGTCGCTTGGCCGCCGTCCCCTCGGGGAAGACGGTGTCCATGTGGCCCACCAGCATGACGTCGTAGTGATCCGCCCCCGGGGCATTGGTTGCCTCGAGGCAGGGGCCGCACTCGGCGGCGAACTGGTGGCGGGTCACCTGCCAGCCGATGGCCTCATATTTCTCGGTCATGATATCGGCGACCCGGGCCACCCCGGCCGGGGTGCGGGTGCCGCAGTCGAGGTTGATGAGCGGGGCGAGATCCGCCAGATAGGTATCGAGGGAGAACGGGCGCTTGAGATCGTTCATTGTCTTCTCCATGGAACAATCTGCGTAAAAGACAGACTGTTTTTGCAACGATAAGAGTGGGCGGGCACTCGGCGCCGCCTCGTCAACGGCGGTCGGCCAGCGTGGATCAACTGGCCGCCGCCTCTACACCAGAGCCTTTACATGAACAGCAGATAGTTGAGGAGCAGCGCCGTCACCAGGGCCCCCGCCATGGGCACGCTGGTGCGCTTGACCACCACGAAGGGAGAGACCTTGGCGATGCCCGCACAGGCGATGAGCACCGCCGCGATGGGGGAGACGGTGCGGCCGATGCTCGAGGTGAGCTGCATCGGCAGCAGCATGGTCACCGCCGGCACGCCAAACTTGGCTGCCACCGCGGGGGCCAGGGAGGAGAAACTGAGGAAGGCCGCGTTGCCCGAGCCCATGATGACCGCCGCCACCATGATGAGCCCCACCATCACCAGGGTCATCAGGCCGCTGCCGATGCCGGCATTGCTGGCCGAATGGAGCAGGGTGTCGATGGCGCCGATGGCCTTGAGGGATTCGGCGAAGAGCTCGGCACAGACGATGAGCGCCACCACGGGGCCGAACACCTTGCCCATGCCGTCGAGGAAGCTCGACAGCCCCGCGAAGGCGGTGCGCACCGAGCGGGTGCGCAGCAGCTCGCACAGCATGCCGATAAAGACCGACAGCAGCATGGCCACCTCCACGCTGACGCTGATGCTGGTCACCAGGAGCTTGGAGAAGGTCATCATCAGTACGAAGGGGATGATGGGCAGCAGGCCGTACCAGGTCGGCGCGGCCACCTCGTCCGCCCCTTTTTCGTCAAGCTCGGCGTGTTCGCCGCGATGCAGGGCCGGATCCCAGCCCTCCTGGCGGTCACAGTGCCGCTGCCAGAAGAAGTGCAGCACCATGGTCACCAGCAGCATGGGGACCACCAGCCAGATCTGGTAGTCGACGAAGTAGCTGGTGGGATCCATGCCGGATTGACCGGCGGAGAAGATGGCGTTGGTCTGGGTCGGGCCGATTTCGAACGCCTGGGAGGTGGCGATGACGCCGCAGGCGGAAGCCGGGCTGATGCCGAGGTTGCGCATCACCGGGTACATGGTGACCATCAACAACAGGCCAAGGCCGGTGGCGGAGGTGACGAACAGGGAGACGAAGACCGCCACCAGGTAGCAGATGGCCAGCATCAGGTAGCTGGACTGGATGCCCGCCACCGGTTTGACCGCCACCTGCACCAGGGCCTGGGAGGCGCCGATATGGGACATGTAGGTGGCAAAGCCCGCCACCGCCATGATGGTGAGGCCAAGGCCCGCCGCACGGTAGGAGAAGATCCCCTTGAACACCTCGAACAGGTCGAACAGGGCGAAGCCGGTGCTCTTGTCGGCGGGCAGAATAGGGTGCAATCCCAGCCAGTAGGCGACGGTGAAGAGGGCCATGCCCGCCAGCGCCAGCACCGCCTGCGGGTTGTAATCCTTGATGATGCCGTAGACCACGGCGATCAGCACGAGCAAGACGAAGACGAGTTCCAAGGTGCACTCCTGACAAGATTATCGAGAAGCGCAATCTAGTGGGGGATCTCCCCTTTCCTCTTGATCACCATCAATAAAGATGGAAAAAGCAAACGATTGTAGATTTTTATTCCGAAAATAAAACCAAAAACGACATTTAACATCACGAAACTGGATCTAGAATGCTCCCCAGGGTATCCCTGACCGACAACCGCCACTTTGTTTGCGTTGGATCAACATCCCGCCGGGGTGAACTGGCCAAGATGCCCGTCGACACAGAGCGACCATTTCGCACCGGAGAGAGTTATGACAAACCAAGCCACCGCAGGCACCCCGACCTGCGACTGCAAGCTGTGGGACATCCTCGTCGAGTCTGCAAAGGAACGCACCACCATTCGTTACTCCAAACTGGCCAGGCAGGCCGGGCTGGAGCAGTGCCAGGATGAACTGCGCACCCTGCTGCAACGCATCCGCATGTATTGCACCGAAAATCACCTGCCCATTCTCTCCGCCATCGTGATGGATGACGTGGGCAAATACGCCGGCCTCTCCTCCAGCCTGCCGGATGCCCCCTGGGAGCGGGCACGGGTCTTCGATCACGAGTGGACCACCCTGCACTGAGTGCCGCCCCCTGAATCCGGAACGCGCCCAGACCAGCAGGCGCGTTCTGGTTTTTGGCCCCCGCCGTCTCTTCCCCGGCCTCAGCGGCCCATCCGGCCAGGTGTGCTTCCCTGTGAGGCGCCCTGCCCCCTGTCATCCTATCCGGCTAGGTGTGCAGCATAAGGGCCTCCAGCCCCCGGTCTCCCCCTTTGATACCGCAGCGCATCCCGTCCCAGACCAGCGTGTGCTGGCGCGCGGCCCCCTCCCTTCTCCACTCAGCCTGACTGGTAAAACCAGCCCATCCGGCCATGAGCGTTGCCATGGGGAGACCACAATGCCAGAATCGGGCCCTTGCACGATTTCAGGGCCGCCGGCCCGCAGACAAAGGATCCCCCATGGCCACCACCCTCTATGGCATCAAGAACTGCGACACCATCAAGAAGGCCCGCAAGTGGCTGGAGGAGGCGGGTATCGATTACCGCTTTCACGATCACCGCGCCGACGGCCTGAGCCCGGAGCAGCTCGATCTCTGGCTCGCCAAGCTGGGCTGGGAAGCCCTGCTCAACACCCGTGGCACCACCTTCCGCGCCCTGCCGGAAGCAGAAAAACAGGGGCTCGACACCGCCAAGGTCCGTGACCTGCTGCTGGCCCACCCGGCCATGATCAAGCGCCCGCTGCTGGACCAGGACGGCACCCTGACCCTGGGCTTCAAGGCAGACCTCTATCAATCCCTCTTCTCCCGTTAACTTTTTCTGTTAAGGAACACCGATGTCGGACGTCATCACACTGGCCAAGGATCTGATCAGCCGCCCCTCCGTGACCCCCCTGGATGAAGGGTGCCAGACCCTGATGGCGGAGCGCCTCGCACGCCTGGGGTTCGTCATCGAACCCATGGTCTTTGAGGACACCACCAACCTCTGGGCACGCCGTGGCAGCGAGGGTCCCCTCTTCTGCTTCGCCGGCCACACCGACGTGGTACCCGCCGGCCCCCTGGAGAAGTGGGACACCCCGCCATTCGAGCCAACCATCAAGGACGGCATGCTCCATGGCCGGGGCGCCGCCGACATGAAGGGGTCTCTGGCCGCCATGGTGGTGGCGACCGAGCGCTTCGTGGCCGAGCACCCGGACCACAAGGGCTCCATCGCGTTTCTCATCACCTCGGATGAAGAGGGGCCCTTCATCAACGGCACGGTACGCGTCATCGACACCCTGGAGGCACGCAACGAGAAGATCCGCTGGTGCATCGTCGGCGAGCCCTCCTCCACCGCCCAGGTCGGGGACGTGGTGAAGAACGGTCGTCGCGGCTCCATCACCGGCGATCTGCTGGTGCGCGGGGTGCAGGGCCACGTCGCCTACCCCCATCTGGCGGACAACCCCATCCACAAGGCAGCCCCGGCGCTGGCGGAGCTCGCCGCCATCGAGTGGGACAAGGGCAACGCCTACTTCCCCCCCACCAGCTTCCAGATCGCCAACATCCAGGGCGGCACCGGCGCCTCCAACGTCATTCCGGGGGAGTTGCAGGTCCAGTTCAACTTCCGCTTCAGCACCGAGCTCACCGATGCGGCTATCCGCGAGCGGGTCGAGGCGCTGCTGACCCGTCACGGCCTGGACTTCGAGCTGAAGTGGACCCTCTCCGGCCAACCCTTCCTGACGGACACCGGCGCCCTGCTGGAAGCCACCGTCGCCGCCGTGGCGGCAGTGAACGGCCAGCAGCCGGCCCTGCTCACCACGGGGGGCACGTCCGATGGGCGCTTCATTGCTCCCACCGGGGCGGAAGTCATCGAGCTCGGCCCGGTCAACGCCACCATCCACAAGGTGAACGAGTGCGTGAAGGCGGACGATCTGGATCTGCTGGCGGACATGTACCAAGGGGTGCTGGCACGACTGCTGGCATGAGCGGTGCTCCGGACAAGAGAGACCAGACCATGAATCAGGATCAACTGCTTGGGCTGGATGAGAGCCACCTCATCCTGGTAGGGCGCGGCCCCCATCGTCTGACCGCCGCCACTGCGGCGGCCTTCAACGACATGCAGGTGGCTGCCGCCCATGCCGGTTTCAACCTGCAGGCGGCCTCCAGCTGGCGCGGCTTCGAGCGCCAGCTCGCCATCTGGAACGGCAAATGGCGCGGGGAGCGCCCTCTGCTGGATGCGCACAACCAGCCCCTCGATGCCCTGCAACTGGGCGAGACCGAGCGACTGCACGCCATCCTGCACTGGAGCGCCCTGCCCGGCACCAGCCGCCATCACTGGGGCACGGATCTCGACATCTACGATCCGGACTGCCTGCCCGCCGGCACCCGGCTCGCGCTGGAACCCTGGGAGTACGAGGCGGGCGGCTGGTTTGCCGATTTGCGCGAATGGCTGGACGATCACATGAACGACTTCGGCTTCTTCCTGCCCTATGCAAAAGGGGAGCAACCGGATCAGGGGGTGGCCTACGAGCCCTGGCACCTGAGCTTCGCGCCCGAATCCGACGGGCTGGCCCTGGATCCGGCGGCGCTGGCGCTTTGTCTGGAACGAGCGGATATTGAAGGCAAGGAGTGCATCCTGGCTCATCTCGACGAGATCCTGGCCCGCTATGTCACCCCGGCACACCACGAAAGGAGATTCTGATGAGCTTGTGGTTATGGATAGGCTTGCCGCTGCTGTTTCTGCTCGGCCTGTTTCTCAACGCCATCAAGGACATGAAGCAGCTCGAGAAACAGCTGCCCAAGTACAAGGACAAGATCCGGGAGGTCAAGGACGACGAGGACGACTGACCCCCTCGCAGGAGCCCGTCGGCGCTCCTGCACCCTTCCCGTCCACGGCATTTTTTCGCCCTCTGCCGCCCCCTGAGCCGGCCCTGAAAGCTCCCTCGATTGAACCCCTTTCCCAGCGCTTTCCCGCGCGGGTACTCCACCCTCGCCCTGCTTGAAAACCGCGCAACAAACGTAAAAAACTGCAAAACAATGCACAATTAAGCCACACAAAGGGGGGCAATCTGCATATAATGTGCCTGTTTTGCAGCCCGCCATAAGGAGTTCGCCATTGGATGCCACCACCGTCAACAGTTTCTTCTTCATCGGTGCCCTGTTGGTGGGTGCCAGTGTCCTGTTGAGCGCACTCTCCTCCAGAGTCGGCATCCCCATCCTGGTCATCTTCCTCGCCGTCGGCATGCTGGCGGGTGAGGATGGTCCCGGCGGCATCCACTTCGCCGACTACTCGGTCGCCTACCTGGTGGGCAACCTGGCACTGGCCATCATTCTGCTGGACGGCGGCATGCGCACCCGGGTCTCCTCCTTTCGGGTCGCGCTCTGGCCCGCGCTCTCGCTGGCCACGGTCGGGGTGGCCATCACCACCGGCCTCACGGGCCTCGCCGCCGCCTGGCTGTTCGACCTCAACCTGATGCAGGGGATGCTCATCGGTGCCATCGTCGGCTCCACCGATGCGGCGGCGGTATTCTCCCTGCTCGGCGGGCGCAGCCTCAACGAGCGGGTCAGCGCCACCCTGGAGATAGAATCGGGCAGCAACGATCCCATGGCGGTCTTTCTCACCGTCACCCTGATCGAGGTGCTGGCCACCGCCCAGCAGGGGCTGGATGCCGGCTTCCTGCTGCTGCAACTCGTCAAGCAGTTTGGTCTGGGCGCTGGCATCGGCCTTGCGGGGGGCTGGCTGCTGTGGAAGCTCATCAACAGTGCCAAGCTCGCCCCCGGTCTCTATCCCCTGCTCACCGTGAGCGGCGGCCTGCTCATCTTCGCCCTCACCACGGCGGTGGGGGGCAGCGGCATCCTCGCCATCTACCTCACCGGCCTGCTGCTTGGCAACCTCTCCCTGCGCAGCCGCAGCACCACCCTCTCCGTGCTGGACGGCCTGACCTGGCTCAGCCAGATCGGCATGTTCCTGGTGCTGGGGCTGCTCGCCTCTCCCCACAAGCTGCTGCCCATCGCCCTGCCGGCGCTGGCCCTGGCCATGTGGATGATCCTGTTTGCCCGTCCGGTGTCGGTCTGGATTGGACTGCTGCCGTTCAAGAACTTCGCGCCCCGCGAGCGCTGGTTCATCTCCTGGGTGGGGCTGCGCGGCGCCGTGCCCATCATCCTGGCGGTCTTCCCCATGATGGCGGGGCTGCCCAATGCCCAGCTCTACTTCAATGTCGCCTTCTTCGTGGTGCTGGTTTCGCTCATCCTGCAGGGCAGCTCGCTGCCGCTGGCATCAAAGCTGGCGCGAGTGGAGGTGCCCGCACCGCCCTCTCCCATCAACCGCTCTGGGCTGGAAATCGATCTCGACAGCCAGTGGGAGACCTTCGTCTATCGCCTGAGCGCCGAGAAGTGGTGCATCGGCTCCCCCTTGCGAGAGCTGCGCATGCCCCAGGGCACCCGCATCTGCGCCCTGTTCCGCGGCCAGGAGCTGCTCCACCCCTCGGGCAGTACCTGCCTGCAATCCGATGACATCCTCTGCGTCATCGGCCACGAGCACGACCTGCCCGCCCTCGGTCAGCTCTTCAGCCAGGCGCCGGAGCAGGATCTGGGCCCGCGCTTCTTCGGTGACTTCTTGCTGGAGGCCAACGCCAGGCTGGTGGATCTCGCCCCGCTCTACGGGCTGGATGTGAGCGAGGTGGCGGATCAGAGCCTCGGCGATTTTATTGCCCACCAGTTGGGCGATAATCTGGTGGTCGGTGACCATGTCGCCTGGCAGGGACTGCTCTGGACGGTGGCGGAAATGGAAGAGGGTGAACCCCGCAAGATAGGGGTGCGCTTCCTGGAAGAAGACCCCGTCTAGGCGCCGGCCATCGTAGCCCGCATTTGTGTGAGAAGGGAGTGAACCATGCCTTATCAAACCCTGTTGTCCGGTCTGTATCCTCCCTCGCCCAAGCTGGGCCTCATCGAGGGTTTCTTTGGCAAGGGCTGGAGCTGGGAAGCCCGTGCCCGCTACGCCCAGTGGCTGCCCCGCCACGGCTATGGCTTCTACCTCTACGCCCCCAAGGAAGACGGCTACCTGCGCAAGCACTGGGCCACCCCCTGGCCCGCCGACCAGCTTGAAGCCCTGTGCCAGCTCGCCCGCCAGTG
Organism: Aeromonas sp. PS2Canimalfood6; assembly: GCF_048276795.1. Taxonomy (NCBI): domain Bacteria; kingdom Pseudomonadati; phylum Pseudomonadota; class Gammaproteobacteria; order Aeromonadales; family Aeromonadaceae; genus Aeromonas; species Aeromonas sp. PS2Canimalfood6. The sequence continues at coordinate 5,366 of NZ_JBLUXC010000074.1, read as the reverse complement.
CCGGGAGAACGGTCTGGCCTTCGGGGTGGGCCTGAGCCCCATGGGGGCCCATCACGACTATGCCCGCCAGCGACCCGCCCTGCTGGAGAAGGTGAGGCTCATCGAGGAGGCGCTCAAGCCCGATATCCTGGCGATCCTGTTTGACGACATGAAGGGGGACACCCCTGATCTCGCCCACTGGCAGCTCACCATCGCCCACGACATCGCGGCCCACACCGACGCAGGCCGCCTGCTGTTCTGCCCCAGCTACTACAGCACGGATCCGGTGCTGGAGAAGGTGTTTGGTGCCATGCCCCCCCACTATCTGCAGGATCTGGGTCAGGGGCTCGACAAGCGCATCGATGTCTTCTGGACCGGCCCCAAAGTCTGCTCCACCGAGTATCCGGCTGCCCACCTCAAACAGGCCGCCGACTGGCTCCATCGCAAGCCCTTCCTGTGGGACAACTATCCGGTCAATGACGGCAGCAAGGCGAGCAGCTTCCTGCACCTGCGCGCCTTCGAAAACCGTCCGGCAGAGCTGGCGGATCTCGTGAGCGGCCATGCGGTCAATCCCATGAAGCAGGCGGCCCTCTCGGCCCTGCCGCTCGCCACCCTGCCCATGAGCTACAAGCTCGGCAAGCAGTACGATCCTGACAAGGCGCTGCACGCCTCCCTCAACGCCACCTGCGGGCCGCAGATCTCCGCCATGATCCAGGCAGACCTGCCGCTCTTCCAGGACATCGGTCTGGCCCAGCTCACCCCCGAGCAGGTCATCCATCTCAAGAGCCGCTACCTGCCGTTCCAGGATCAGGCCTGCGTGAACGAGATCCTGCGCTGGCTGGCCGGGGAGTACGTGTTCGATCCGGACTGCCTGACCGACTGACCTCATGAGTCCATGAAAAGTGGGTTCATAAAAAAACGGGCCCATGTAAAAGGCCACCTCCCGGGCAGGGAGGTGGCCTTTTTGCATCATCTCTCTTCAGGTGCCCCATGGCGTCACATAGGGCGGCAGATTGAGCGGGTGTTTAACCGAAGGCCAGCCAGACCCCGACAAACAGCATGAGAGAGCCCGCGATCCGGTTCATCAGAGTGACATTGCCGCTCTTGGCGAGGAAATGGCGCAAGGTGCGGCCACCGCTGGCATAGAGCATCAGGCAGGAGAACTCGATGACCAGGATGAGCGCGACCAGGGCCCCTATCTGGGGTGCCATCGGCTTGGCCGCATTGATGAAGGGGGGCAGCAGGGAGACCATGAAGGCCCACCCCTTGGGGTTGGCGATGGCGGTCACGAAACCCTGCACGGCCAGTCCCATGGGGCTGGTCTGCTGACCCGCCGAGAGATCCGCCGGGATGGCCATCTTGCCCTTGGCCTGCCACATCTGGATGCCAAGCCAGACCAGGTAGGCGCCACCTACATATTTGAATGCAGAGAACAGGGCCGGGTAGTTGAGCATGACTGCCGCGACCCCGACCACCGACAACACGGAGACCAGGCCGACGCCGACAAGCTCCCCCCACATCATGTGCAGGGTACGGCGCACCCCCAGACTCATGCCCAGGGTCATCGCCAGGGTCATGCACATACCGGGGGTTACTGAGACAAAAAAGAACGTGGGAATAAAGAGCGCCAAGATGGCGGGATCAATCCAGTCGGACACACTACACCTCCAGGGTAACAAGCAGACGATCTTGCCTATCACACTCTTTTAACACAAGAAAAACCTTTTCATTCAGCAAGAATTCAGCATTAAAAACCCTGTGACAAGGATTGTCGCGCCTGTGTAAGATGCCGCCTCACTCCTCTTTCGGGTTAGGATCTTTCATGTCATTGAATAATCTGTCCATTCGTCTTCAAGTGCTTATCCCTCTCCTGCTCGCCAGCCTGTTGATGCTGCTGATGGCCGTGATCAGCAAACAGGAAATCGACGGTGCCATTCAGGACATGAATGAAACCACCGCCAGCGTCACCCGCCACAAGGACGACATTGCGGCCCTGATCCACGCCACCTACCGGCTGCGCACCAACGCCATCTACGGCCTGTACGATGAGGCCCTCTTCGCCCAGTTGCCGGCCCAGCTCTCCGCCGCCGAGCAGGAGATTGGCGCCATCCTGACCAGACTGGTTGTCACCGGTGCCGAGCAGGACAACCGTCAGGTCGCGGCCGCCCTGCTGGCCTACCTCGGCCATACCCGCAGCAGCATGCTGCCCCTGCTGACCGCCAAGTACCAAGGCAGTGGCGATCCCGCCGCCTATGAGCAGGCCCGCCTGCACTTTCGCGATCTGGGGGAGGCGCTCATCAAGCAGATCGATGCCATGTCCATCCACATCAATCAGCTGACCCAGACTGAGATTGCCGAGGAGCAGGCCCACTACCGCGCGACCCTGCTGCGCACCCTGCTGTTGATGGGGGGCACCCTGATAGCGGCCCTGCTGGGTGGCTGGTGGATCTCCGGGCGCATCGTGCAGCCCATCGGCCAGTTGCAGGAGGTGATGCACGCCGTCGCCCTCGGCCGCTTCAACGTGCGTGCCAATGCCGAAGGCAACAACGAGCTGGGCCAGCTCGCCAGGGATATCAACCGGACCCTGAGCCAGCTTGCCAACACCATCCAGACCCTGACCGGCATCAGTGGCAATGTGGCCTCCGCCGCCACCGAGCTTGCCGCTGTGATGACCCAGGCAGAGGTCAACGCCCAGCAGCAGCGCGGTGAGACCGAACAGGTGGCCTCCGCCGTCACCGAGCTGGCCAGCACCGCCGACAACGTCAACCACAACGCCGCCCTGGCCGACGAGCTGGCCCGGGATGCCAACAGTCGGGTCGAGCAGGGGCTGGCCCTGTTTGCCGAAAGCATCGAGGCCAACGGCCGCATGGCGGGCAGTCTGGAGAACGCCGCGACTGTGGTGGCCAAGCTCAAGTCCCAGTCCGAGCAGATCGGCAAGGTGATCGAAGTCATTCAGAGCATTTCGGAGCAGACCAACCTGCTGGCCCTCAACGCCGCCATCGAGGCGGCCCGCGCCGGTGAAAGCGGCCGCGGCTTTGCGGTGGTGGCCGACGAAGTGCGCCTGCTGGCCGCCCGTACCCAGGACTCCACCAAGGAGATCCAGGCCATCATCGAACAGTTGCAGAGCCAGTCCCTCTCCGCCAACAGCGGCGTGCAGCAGACCCTGGAGATCCTCGGCCACAACCAGCAGCTCTCCGCCGAGGTACAGGCCTTGCTGGGGGGCATCACGGACGCGGTCAACCAGATCAACGGTGCCAACGCCCAGGTGGCGACCGCGGCAGAACAACAATCCTGCGTCACCGCCGACATCAGCCGCAACCTCACCAACATCCACGAGATCGTGAACCAGAACGCCGCCGGCATCAGCCAGAGTGCCGCCGCCAGTCACGAACTGTCACAGCTCGCCGAGCAGCAGCGCAGGCAGCTCGCCCAGTTCCAGCTCTGATCCCGAGAGGGTCTCTTCGATACCGCGGGGCCCGGCGCTGGCCCCGCACTTGCCCCTCCCCCTTCACGCCTCCTGTTTAAAACGGGTTTTTGCCATCAAGGTGTCATTGGGGGCTGGGCTGCATTCGCAAATGTGGGTATGGTAGAGGCACGTCACTCCCCCTCATCGAGAGATCATCATGAGCCTGAAGTTCAAGAAACCCGCTTTTATCACGCTCGGCCTCATCGCCCTGCTCTCCGCACTCTGGCTCGATTTCTATCTGCCGGAACACACCATCGCCACCATCACCGGGGTGGAGGTGAAGCGCACCGACAAGGATGGCCCCATCAGCCAGAAGAACCCGGCTGACGGCCCCACCACCGACGTCTATTACATCTACACCGAGCGCCCCGGCGAGAAGATCCGGGTGTTTCGCAATGAAGACACCGAATGGGGCTGGCCCTTCTACTTCAAGTTCAACGCCGCCGACGTCCAGGCCAAGGCCAAGTCCATGGAGTTCGAAAAACGCCTGGCCATCATCACCTCCTACGGCTGGCGCGTGAACATGTTCTCCATGTTCCCCAACGTCACCAAGATCGCGAGCACCGAGCCCGATGCCTCCACCTGGAGCTTCTTCCGCTGGTTCTGGTTCGGTGTCTGGGCCCTGGTGATGGGCAAGGCGGCCATCGCCACCTGGCGCTACTTCGATCGCCTCGAGGACGAGATATGAGCGAGCCGAGTAAGACCCGCACCAGCTTCTATCGCCGGCTCTACGTGGCTCACCTCATCAGTCAGGGCACGGACACCGTGCCCGCCATCATGGAGGCGACCGGCATGCCGCGCCGCACCGCCCAGGACACCCTCAGCGCCCTGGCTGAGCTCGACATCCAGTGCGCCTTCGAGCAGACCGAGGGGGCTCGCCATCTGCAGGGGCACTACCGCATCAGTGACTGGGGGCCCATCAATCCGGCCTGGATTGCCGCGCAGCTTCCCGCTATCAGGCAGACCCTGGGGTATCCCTGACACCCCGGACCCGGGTCAGCTCCCATAGAGAAGGGGCCAGCCTTGCGGCTGGCCCCTTTCTTGTCTGGCCTGATATCCCGTTGCCCTCCCCCGGACTCACTCCCCTTCGCCGAAAGACTCTTCCGGCAGCGGCTCCGCCGACTCACCCCGGGTGCAGTCGATGATGGAGCGCTTGGGATTGTTGGGGTCGCGCAGCAACAGGGGGGCCATCCCCTCGTCATGCAGCCTCTCGTCGGAAAATTCGCTGCCATAGGCGTTATGTGTCAGCCTGCGGGCATTGGCGATGGGGGTATCCACGAAGAGGGCATGTACCTCGAAGGTGGAGGCCGGCACCAGGAAACCGACGATGGGCAGGCCGTGCAGCTCCTGATGGACCTTGTACCAGGCAAAGCCCTCGCTCACCTTGTCAGGGGTATACATGGCGAGCTGCGGATTGGCCGGGCGCCCGGTCTCGATGTCGAGATGAAGGGTGTCCAGCTCGCAGGTCGCCAGCCCCTGCCACATCTTCTCGAACGGGGTCGCACAACCCGTCAGTTGCATGCATGTCAGCAGCGCCAACGTCCCTTTCCACATTCCCAACCCCTTATCCGATGTCCAGGATGTCAACCAAATGAGCGCAGTCGCTGCACCAGCAACTCGATGAAACCGACCCTGTCGAGCCCCAGCAGCACCAGGGCATTGGCCGGTTTGCCGGTCAGGTCGTAGCGATCCACCACCGTCATGCCCAGGGTATGGGTTCCGCCGGTTTCGATATCGACCCGGCACTCCACCCCGTGAAACAGGGAGGGCGCCAGCAGCCAGGCGATGGTACAGGGGTCACATGTACAGGATCTTTAGCTACAACCAATTGAAATAGATAGAAAAAAGGCTTCGTTTGTGATCTGATTTAATCGCAAAAAAAAACCGACACGCCCGAAGCCATGACTATTATCAATGCAAC
>NZ_JBLUXC010000073.1:0-14582 GCF_048276795.1 Aeromonas sp. PS2Canimalfood6 | reverse complement strand
AGAGTGTTTACCGAGATCAATACCAATAAGCGCAACGTTTTCCATGATGGCCTCTCCTGAAAGAAAAACACCCTGTCAGCGTACCGCTCACAGGGTGGGGGTGACCATCTCATTAGACCCCGCACATTGGCGGGGTCTTTGTTACAACCGGGATGGCACCAGGCAGAGGGCATTCAGCTGCGTTTGGCCTGCTTTTGCGCAATGGCGTCGGCGACGTCGGCCGGGTCCAGCACAATGCCTTCCTGATCCGGCGTCGGGAACACGGCCACGCAGAGATCATCCTGCTCCATGCCGTCCACCCAGCGATCCAGCCACACCTTGAGGGTGATGGACTGCGGCTTGCACTCGGCCCACTCCCCTTCGGCCCAGGCCTTGGCGTAGTCGGGATGCGGCCATACCGGGATGCAGTCTTCCTCTTCGGTCGTCAGCATCATGACGCCGTGTTCGTCGGTCAGGACAAACAGCTCTTCGTGCTCGACCAGCTTGCTGATGAAGTGATCAAAGCGGTAATCGGCGTTCAGTTGCAGCGCGGCATTGCGCTCGGTGTCGCTAAGTTCATAGCTCATCGGTCAAGTCTCTCGTTCAATAAAGGGCGACATGTTCACATCTTGCCGACCCCTTGTCCAGCAGGAGTAATGGGTCATCTGTCTTTCCATCGCCTCACCCCAGCTCGGGGGTCAACAGCCGGAGTCCCGCGGTCTCACCCAGTCGCTCCCTCAGCCAATAGGCGGACTCCACTTCCACAAAGCAGAGCTGATCCCGCCCCGCAGCGACCCCCACCATGATCTGCTCAAGCCGTGCTTGCTGGGCGGTACTCCAGGCAGCAACCAGCTTGCCGCCATGGGCCTCGTCCACCACCTCGCGGCGCAGCTCGAACAGGTTATCGGTGATCGGGCTGTTTATCTTGCTCGGGTGGCGCCAGTACATCTGCAGGTTGTCCAGCATCTCCTCATCGTAGCTTGCCAGCGCATCGAGCTCCGGCGTCTCTTTGCTCTGGGTCGCGAATTCACACCAGCCTGCCGACAAGGTAGCCAGACTCTGGGCATCCTTGCCATGCTGGCGCAGGGTTGTCACGTCTTCCCCACGAATGGCCGGCAGCCAGAGATCTCCTTGATGTTGCGCCAGGAGAGGGAGCAGCAAGGAGGGAGCATAAACAGGAAAACGGGGACCCAGAGAGTGCAGCAGAGAGACCAGAGTAACAGTGATCATGAGACGCGCCTTGAACAAGATGACCTGGCATCACGCCTGGTCATGAGGGTGAACGAGGGTGCCATTCTAGCATGTTTGCCTTGCTGGGGGCGTTTGCGTCCAGCCGGGCCGGTGATAGATAGCGTCCAAAAAAGCAGCGTTTGAACCAGAGCGGCCCCGATAAAGGCCAATTGTTTGAGCCAGCGCCCACTAAAGAGGCACCGGGGATGCTAGGTTCCATACATCTTTAGCGTAAGGAGTGCATCCATGAGTGGGATCAACCAGGTTTCTGACGATTTTGTGAATGAGCTGAAAATACTGGCGTGTTTTGATCCGGCCAACATGAGCCTGGGGATCAAGCTGCGCAGCGACATGTCGGAAGCGCTTTGCCAGGCGGCAGCGCGCCTGCACAGCCAGGGCCTGATCACCGCGGTAGATGGCGGCTATCTGACCCCTTTCGGCATGACCATGCTGGAGCATCTCCAACACCTGCTGGTCGCACTCAAGCCGAATTGAGCGGTTGTGGTGCCCAGAGCGAGAAGTTGAGCAACTCCCAGCGCTCTCCTTGTCGCAGCAGACAAGCAAACAGCAAAGGACCTTCGGGTCCTTTTATCTTGCCATCGACCAGCCACTCTCCCGCCCGTTTTGGCACCGGCTGTACCCTGATCTCATCGGGTTTCACCGCGTTTCCCAGACGAACATGTACAAACTGTTGACACACGGACACGGCATCATTCACCGCAGGATCCGGCGTTGGCGTGCTGGCCTGACCGGTCAACGCCACGGTCAGCAAGAGGGAGGAGAGCAGGGTCATGACGCGTATTGATGAAGCCATGAAAACAAAAAGCCGTGGCACCAGAGGTACCACGGCTTTCTTAAATTCTGCAAGAATTACAGAGCAGTTACGTTCTCAGCCTGCGGGCCTTTTTGACCTTGGGTCACAGAGAACTGTACGCGCTGACCTTCAGCCAGGGTACGGAAGCCGTTACCTTGGATGGCGCTGAAGTGAACGAAAACGTCCGGGCCGTTTTCTTGCTGGATGAAGCCAAAACCTTTGGTTTCGTTGAAAAACTTAACGGTACCGGTGATCATGTTAGACATATCTTTAAACCTGTATTCAAAATAATTACTTATGCTTTTCAGCGGGTAAAGCTCAAAAAACGGGATTACTTATGAACAACAGGAAAAGATGTAAAACATCATATTCATTGACATAACTATCGCCCTTTCAAGCTGGTTGAGATTATACGTGCCTTTGTCGATTACGCAAACAAATTTGTACCCCGCCAGCGGCGGGGTACGGCGGTTTAGACCTGTGCCGACTCCAGTGCCTGAACCAGGGCTTTGAGGAAGCGAGCAGCCTCTCCACCGGTGCAGGCTCTGTGGTCAAACGTCATCGACAGGGGAAGTGCACGCACCGGGCGCGCCTCGCCGTGGATGAACACCACCTTCTCGAACAACTTGCCCGCTCCTATGATGGCCACCTGGGGTGGTGTGACGATGGGGCTGGCGTAACGGCCAGCGATGGCGCCAAAGTTGGTGAGGGTGATGGTTGCCCCCTGCAGCATTTCCCGCGGCACGGCACGGGCCTTCACATCGGCGATCATCCGATCCAGCCCCTGCCGTATGTCAGCCGGGTCCCGCTCTGCCACGTTCTCCATCACGGGCACATAGAGCCCATGCTTGGAGTCGACCGCGATGGCCACATTGACCTCCCTGAACAGACGCCGTGACAGGGTCTCTCCGTCAAACCACGCGTTCATGGAGGGTTCGGCCCGACACGCCACGCCAATCGCCTTGATGAGGCGCACCGTCACATCTTCATCCGGGCGCCAGTGGCGCAAGTCCACTTCGTCGGTGATGCTCACCGGCACCACAGTCCGGTGCGAGAGCTCCATCGCCTTGGCCATGGCCCGGCGCGAGCCTTTCAGGAATTCGTTGCCGCTCTCCTGCTGGGCCTCGAACGCCTGTTGCACATCCTGCTCGGTCACCATGCCAGCGCTGCCGGTTCCCTTGACCTTGTCGATGTCCAGCCCCAGTTTTTGCGCCAGCAGACGGACCGCTGGCATGGCTTGCACCAGCGTGCCGCCGGGCGCCATGGCCCCCACCACGAAATGATCCTCGATATGCTGCTGATGGGCGCTGACCTTGCCAACGACGGTGCCGTCATCCTCGCCCCCTTCAAACTCCACCAACGGTGCCCCGATGTGGAGGATGTCCCCCTCCTGCCCGCACAATCTGGCGATGACCCCGGCCACCGGCGAGGGCACATCTACCAACGCCTTAGCCGTCTCCACCGACAGCAGTACCTGATCTACCTGCACCGTATCACCGGCGCTCACCTTCCACTCGACGATCTCGGCCTCGGCCAGTCCTTCGCCCAGATCCGGCAATTTGAAAAATTTCATGACCTGCTCTCCCTCTGCTGGGACATCACCAAACATTGACAGACACCATGGAGCCCTGTGGCCCAGGCACTTGCGCATCCGTACCTGTCGCGCGTCATAGCCACTGGTTCTCCATCAGTTGCCGAGCTGCCTGCGCGATCTCCTGCTCGGTGATGAGGTAATACTCCTCGTTGCGATAGTAGGGGACGGCGGCATCCACGCCGGTGAGGCGTCTTGGCGGCGCCTTGAGGGCAGTCATCGCCTCTTCGGTCACCTGGGACACTATTTCGGCACCCACCCCGAAACTGCCACAGGCTTCGTGTACTACCAGCAGCCTCCCGGTCTTGCGTACCGAGGTCAGGATGCTCTCCATGTCCAGGGGTTTGATGGTGGCAAGATCCAGCACCTCGCACTGGATGTCCTGCTCCGCCAGCAGGTGCGCCGCACGCATGACTTCCTGGATGCAGGCACCCCAGGCCACCACAGTGATGTCCCGGCCGGGACGCAGGGTGAAGCAGACATCCAGCGGCAGGCCGACGCCGTCATCCACCACATCCGACTTCATGGAGCGATAGATGCGATCCGGCTCGAAGAACATCACGGGATCCGGATCCCGAATAGCCGACAGCAGCAGGCCGTAAGCTCGCTTCGGGCTCGAAGGGATAACGACCCGCAGCCCGGGGATATGGGCAAACAGGGCCTCGACGCTCTCGCTGTGGTGCTCGGGCGAATGGATGCCGGCACCATAGGGGGAGCGGTAGACGATGGGACAGGTGACACGGCCACGGGTCCGGTTTCGCATCCGTGCCGCCTGGCAGATGATCTGCTCCATGCCCGGGAAGATGAAGCCCTGGAACTGGAACTCGGCCACGGGTTTGAGCCCCTGGGTCGCCATGCCCACCGCCACCCCGGCGATGAGCCCTTCGGCCAGCGGCGTATCGATGATCCGCTTGAACCCGAATTTATCGCGAAGCCCCACTGTGGCGCGAAACACACCGCCGTTGACCCCCACATCTTCCCCCAATACCACCACATCAGGATCGCGTGCCATCTCGTGGTGCAACGCCAGATTGATCGCTTCGAGCAGCGTGACATCGCTCATAGTCCCTCCCCGCTCTGCAGCATGCCCTTGGCGATGATGCGCTGGCGCTGGGCAAGATAGGCCTTCGGCAGCTCGGCAAACTGGTAATCGAGCAGGGTCTCCGGCGCCTGGGGCGTGATGGCCTCGTAGGCGGCAACGGCGCGTTCCACTTCCCGGCCCGCCTCTGCCAGCAGTGCCTGTTCCTGCTGCTCATCCCACCAGTCCCGTTCAAACATGAACTGGCGCAGCCGCTTGACCGGTTCCCTGGCCCAGGCCGCTTCCACCTCGGCGCCGTCACGATAGCGAGTCGCATCATCGGCGGTGGTGTGATCCCCGAGCCGGTAGCTGACGGCTTCGATGAGCGTCGGCCCCTTGCCGCTGCGAGCCCGCTCGACGGCGGCGCGGGTCGCCTCATAGACCGCCACCACGTCATTGCCGTCCACCTGGAGGCTGCGCACCCCGGCCCCTATGCCCTTCTGGGCCAGGGTGGGCGCGCTCGACTGCAACTTGCGCGGCACCGAGATGGCCCACTGGTTGTTGTTGATGATCATCACCATGGGGAGATGCCAGACACCGGCACAGTTGAGCCCCTCGAGGAAGTCTCCCTTGGACGTGCCGCCATCGCCGATGGTCACCACGGCGACCCTGGGCTGGTTGCGCAGCTTGAAGGCGGCCGCGATGCCGGCAGCATGGGTGATCTGGGTGGCGATGGGAACGCAGATGGGCAAGTCTTCCGACAACTCGCCATCGGCCTTGTAGAAGACACTGCCCCGTTCATCGCCGCCCCAATACTGCAGGTTCTGCTCCATTGGCACGCCCCTCACGTAGAGAGTGGGCATGTCCCGGTAGTAGGGCACATAGACATCCTCTGGCTGCATGGCGAGCCCGACACCGATCCCCACCGCTTCCGCCCCGAGATGGGAGGGAAAGGTGCCGAGTTTGCCGGTTCGCTGCAGTGCTATCGCTTTCTTGTCGTAACTGCGCACCATCACCATGTTGCGGTAGAAGGTGTGCAGCATCGCCTTGTCCAGCCAGGTCGGCAGTGTCGCGACCGGGCGCCCCTCCTCATCGAGGTAACGAAGGAAGGGAATGTCGACATGGGTCATAACTGGCTCCTTGCCGTTGTCAGCGTCACCACCATGAGGTGACATTTAAAATGTAAACAACATGTTAACTAAAGAGCAACGAGATTCATCCAGGTAAGACCAGTAGAAACTTCTTTTATTTTCGAAGGTAATCGGAACTTTCGGCGAGCAGAAACAAAGAAGGGAGCCTGTTCAGGCTCCCTGTCATATCGAGTTCGGGATCACGCCCATCACCGCCATGCTGCTTGCCACCGCCCGTGGCGCAGGATCAGCATGACAAAAAGGCGTCAATTCACTCCCACAAACGGGTGGGTACCACCAGCAGCATGGTGCGCTGTCCGATGGCCACGTTGGCGTTGGGGAAGACCACCGCCTCCCGCGGTTTCTCTACCCTGTATTGCCGATCCCCATCTTCTGCCAGCACAAAACCCTGGGGAAATTCGGTGAAATTGTCCACATCGCTGGCAAACAGGAAGCGGAACTGCTCCGACTGCTTGTTGATCACCCGATCTATGGCAAAAAGGGTGAAGTCATCGGCTCGCCAGGGCTCGAGGGCCACCTCATCCCGGGTCACCAGCTCCTGCAATGTCTGGCGCACCTCGATGAAGCGGGTCATGTCGTTTTCACCGAAGGGCCGCACCTTGCCCAGCTCCACCGTGAAGGCATGGGCACCGTGCTGGTGCGAGCTGTAATAGCTGAAGGTGGTGGTCGGGCCGCTCGAGAGCAGTATGGTGCGCACGCCGCAGGCACCGAGGAAACGTACCTGCTCCTTGCAGTGGGGGCGTTCGTGGGGGAAGGGATAGACGGCAAACTTCTCGTGGCGCGAGCCGCGAATGGCGGTATGGAGATCGTAGTGGTAACGGGGCCTGCCCGAGTCGGCAAAGAAGCGGCTCACATACTGCTCCAGACGCATGGCGCGGATGCGCTCCCGGTTGCACAGCCCCTCCCCCTTGCTGTGGGCGCCCGAGAAGAGGCGGTTCATGTTCTCTTCCACCTCCCTCACCCCCTGGTTCATGGCGGCGGGGTTGCCAAAGAGGAAGAGCACCCGGTGACGAACCTTTAGCTCCTCTGCGAGCAACCGGGTCAGCAACTGGTTGCAGATCTCGATGGGGGCTGTCTCGTTGCCGTGGATGCCGCAGGAGAGGACGATGTCCTTGTGCCCGGGTTGCCCCGCCTCGGAAGCGGGTTCCAGGCAGATCACACCGGTATCCCACACGCTCACCCGGGTACCGTCGGTCAGATTGAAGGCGAAAGGCTCGAGCTGCCACTCATGGCGGCGCGTCAGGGCCAAAAAGTCATGCTGGGGAATCATCCGTCTCACCCTTTAGTCTGGAATGCCATGGCCGGATTATACGCAAGGCAACCGGGCTTAAAATCAGTTTTTAAACGAATTCAAACAGTAAGGATACAAAAATGGCGAGAATGAGTGACAATTCATGCAACAGGATCAAGCGGGGGGAAACACGGGAGAGGGAAAGCGGTGAACGGGTATCGGCAGATGAAGACAGCATGCCTTCGGCAGACGGGTGGGCAGCATGCCCCTGGGATCAGCAGAAAAACAAGGCATCCATGCCCGGCTGATCAACCACGCCAGAACGGCTTGGTGGTCTCTTGATAGCGGTCGGCTTCGTTCAGACCGATGTCCTTGAGCAGGTAGGCGGGCAGCTCGGAGAGCTGGCGACGGCTGCGGCTGCGTTCCAGCCAGGTCAGGACGGTCATCTTGACGCGAGCAACCAGATTCGATTCGCTGGAATGCTGGTAACCGGCTTCGGTATAAGTCATGTTGGCCATGATATGGCTCCTCTCTCTCGTTCTGCGCAAGGCTCGGATTTGATGCGCAAAGCTTAGTCAGGGCGGGGAGGTGCCTCAATTGACGAATTTTGATACATGACATTAGTAAAAGTAATGGTTGATATCGCCAGGCCAGTAACAATAACCATATGATTTTAAAATGAAATAATGCTAAAACTTTCCCCCTGGCAGCCTGACAGCATTTTCTCCTGCGCCACCCACTTCTAACTATGCACTTTCCCACGCTAGCTATGCACGGCACGACACCGAGTCAGCAGGGTGCAAACTCTCGGCCACCAGGGTTTGTTAACAAATAGATCGCAACAAGATCGTTATTTAACAAAAAGATACGAACAGGCAACCTGAACCGGATGCCCCCCATGTCACCCCCATCGTCAGGGTGGCACCGGACACTTGGCACCCTGCCATCATACTGGTATGGTTATTTATACAGTGGTTTATCATGCTGCCTCCCCACACTGCCCCAATATCATGCTGAACAGGGGAGCGGCACACACACAGGATCTGCCGATGGACACCTTTACCCCCACCGCCGCCCTGCGTCAACAGATGGCCCTGCTGGAGGCGTCGCTGGCACGCCTTGCCCGGCAACTGGGCCAGCTCGACCTGCTGGAGGCTCATGTCTATCCCCTCCCGGCCGTAGCCCAGGGGGAAGAGCATGAGCCCATCGAGGCCATCGAAGTGGGCTATCTCTCGGGCGAGGCGGCCCTGGCCGCCACCCTCGCCGCTTTTCAGGACCACAGCGCCCGCCCCGGCTGCTCCACCAAGGCGACCCACCGTCTGCCCGGCTGGCTGCGCTTTCCTGCCGCCTGCGCCAGGGAGCTGGCCCCCGTCATCGAGGAGATCAACGCGCACAAGCTCGCCTTCAAGGCCATGGTCCAGGCGGCGGGCGGGCGGGACGAGAAGTTCGAGCTGGTGCACGGCGCCCTGCCCGGCGTCATCACCCTGCAGGTCTATCGCAAGCTGACCTGGCTTCAGGGGGATCTCCATTCACTGGGCTTCACCTGGGCCGACAAGCAGAGCATCAGCCGCCTCAGCCGGGAGCAGGTACTGGAGATGCTGGAGCGAAGCCGCCGGTATGTACCGGCGCTCTTTGACAACGAAGAGTGGAGCAAGATGGTGGATCAGGAGGTATACGACATTCGCCGCCTGCCGGCGGATGCCGCCCTGCGGATCCGCAGGCCGGTCAAGACCCACCCCATGATCAACCTGCTCTGGCAGGACCGGGAGCCCCGCAAGCAGCAGATCAAGGCGAGCCTGCCCCTGCTGCTCTGCTCCGATACCCAGCCGGCCGTCACCCATCTGGGCCACTACCCGCCCAAGCTGCGCCAGGCACGCCGGGATCGCAAGATTGGCGGTGACCCCATCATAGAGCGGCTGCACCTCTACCTCTATCAGGGGTAGCGCAGACTCGGCACCGCCACAAACGACAAGGGGAGCATCACGGATGCTCCCCTTGTCACATCGAGTGACAGCCCATCGCCGTCAGCTCATCAGCAGTGCCCGCAGGCTCTCCACATCCAGCCCCTTCACCTCGGACTGGCCGCTCAGGAGGCCGTCGGCCAGTGCCCGCTTCTCGTCGTGCAGCGCCACTATCTTCTCCTCCACCGTCTGCTCGCACACCAGGCGATAGACGGTCACCGGCTGGGTCTGGCCCATGCGGTGCGCCCGATCGCTCGCCTGATCCTCCACCGCCGGGTTCCACCAGGGATCGAGGTGCAGCACGGTATCGGCCTGGGTCAGGTTGAGGCCCGTGCCCCCCGCCTTGAGGCTGATGAGGAAGAGCGGGACCGTTTCGTGGCGAAAACGCAGGATGGACTCCTGACGGGACTTGGCCGAGCAGCCCCCATCCAGATAGCAGTAGTCCCACTGCCGCTGTTCGATACGGCTGCGCAGCAGGCTCAGCAGATCGACAAACTGGCTGAACACCAGCACCCGGTGGCCACCATCGATGGCTTCGTCCAGCAGCGCCATCGCCTCGTCCAGCTTGCTGCTGGTCTGGGACCACTCCGGCATCACCAGCTGGGGGGAGCAGCAGAGTCGGCGCAGCCGGGTCAGGCCGCTCAGCACATGCATCAGGGCACGGCCATCGGCACTTTGCACCTGCTGCACCACCTCGCGCCGGGTCGCCTCGTAGAGCTGACGCTCCTCGGGGGAGAGGCTGATGTGATGGATGATCTCGGTCTTGTCCGGCAGCTCCGTCAGCACCTGTTGCTTGAGGCGGCGCAGGATGAAGGGGCTGATCACCGCCCGCAGCATCGCCATGTGCTGGGGATCCTTGACCGCCTTGCCAAAGCGGCGCTTGAACTCCCCGAGGCTCCCGAGCAGGCCGGGGTTGATGAAGCTGAACAGGCTCCACAGCTCCCCCAGATGGTTTTCGATGGGGGTGCCGGAGAGGGCGAGGCGAAAATCCCCGTCGAGCTGGAACAGCAGCTTGGCGCGCTGGGTACCGGCATTCTTGATCTGCTGTGCCTCGTCCAGCACCATGCTCGACCAGCGGCGGGACTTGAGCGCCTGGGAGAGACTGCCGAGCATGCCGTAGTTGACCAGGACGATCTGCCCGGCCCTGGCCCCCTGGATCAAGGTCTCCCGCTCGGCGGGATGGTCGAACACCACCACCTCGAGCTCAGGGGCAAAGCGGGCCACCTCCTCCTGCCAGTTGGTGACCACTGACTTGGGCACCACCACCAGCGCAGGGCCCAGGTGCTGGCGCATACGCAGCACGATGAGGGCCTGCAAGGTCTTGCCCAGGCCCATGTCATCGGCCAGACAGGCGCCAAAGCCGTGATGGGCCAGGGTCGCCATCCAGCGTACCCCCTCCTTCTGATAGTCCCGCAGCGCCGTCAGCAGCTCGGGGGGACAGCTCACCTCCTGCTGCCACTCCTGCTGAAGGTTCTGCCAGGCGGCATCCCCCTCGGTGGTGATGACGGAGAGCAGGCGGGCCAGCGGATAGGCCAGCTTGTTGTTGATGCGCTGCTCGTTGTCCAGCATGGCCCCGAGCACGGTGAGGCGTTCCACCAGCTTGTCGCTCAGCATCAGACTGGTCTTCTCGTCGAGCTGCACCGTGCGCTGGCCCGGTGTCAGCTGGCGCAGGATGAGGCGAAGATCGAGGATCTGGTGCTCGTCCAACGAGAGCGCCCCCTCCACCTGGAACCAGTCCTGACGCCGCTCGATGCGCAGGCTCAGGGCCGCTTCATCGAGGCTCTTGAGGCGGGCGCTGTCCTGGTGCCAGTGCACCACCACACCGGCGTCCACCAGCTCGGGCAGGGCGTTGACCAGGGTGAGCGCCTGCTCCCCGTCCAGCTTCCACTCGTTGCCGGGCAGGCCGATGGGCAACTGGTTGCGAAGGCGCTGGGCATCCTCTTTCTCGGCAGCCAGATCCCGCTGCCAGTAGTGATACTCCCGGATACCCTGGCGCACGATGGCCTCCCCCTTGCCCAGAGGCAAGGGAGGCAGGTCCCCCTCCCGGGTCACCAGCTGGACCACGAGCTGCCCCTCCTGCCAGTCGAGCAGGACGGAGGGAACGCCGGGCCAGGGGGCCAGCTCGGCGTTGCCCCTGAGCCCCGCCACCTGGCTGTGCCAGGGAAGATCGGGGATCGCATCCAGCGTGCGTTGCAGCTCCTCGAGCCCGGCCGGCGGCAATGCCGGAATGGCCTCCAGGGCCGGTAATCTGTCCAGAAGTGCCTGCGGTGTCAGAATAAGCTGCCACAAATCCTGAGCCAGGGGGACGATATGCGCACCACGGGCGGCGGGAGCAGGATGTAGTCTGGCACTCATGCCCTCCCCGCTCTGTACCAGTTGCAGCAGGGGGGCGCTGACGGCCAGTTGCAGCTTCTGCCCCTTGGCATTGAAGAGGCGAGGATGGTTTGCCAGGGGCACCCAGGCATCTCGGGGCAGCTTGCCCATGTTGCGCGGCAGGGTGCGCACCAGTGCCCAGTCCGCCTCGTCCAGCAGGCTGGCGTACTGGGTGGAAAGCAGAGCCGGATCGACCCTTCGCCCGGCGGTCCACTCCCCCTTGGTGCTCTGCTTCTGGATCTTGCACTCAAGCTCAGGCCCCTCTGCGTGGAGCAGCCAGACCAGCCGCTCCTGGGGCTTGCGCACCCCGCTCGAGCGTCCCAACCCCTGCAGCCAGTTGAGCCAGCTTGCAGAGGCGGGGGCCTTGCCTTCCTCCTCGGTGGCATCCTCTTCCTCCCCTTGAGCAGGACGCAGCGCGCGCAGGGGCCAATGGGCGGCCTCCCGGCCCAGCAGGAGTCGCAGCAGATCCTGGCAGAAGGCCATCAGTCGATGCCGGGGCTCGGCGTCCAGCACGTGGGAGAGGTCCCACTTGTGCAAGATGGTCACCTGGGGGCTCTGCTCGCCGTGGCGCGCCAGGGCGCAGAGATCGAGCCAGAGGTAACCCCAGTGGAGCTCCTCCAGCGGCAGTTGCAGGGTATCGAACAGGCCGACCGCCTGGCCGTGGCGATCTCCGGCCCACTGCCCCAGCAGATCGGCCAGCAGGGGGGAGTGATGGCCCAGACTGCGCTGCCACTTCTTGCGCTGCTCGCTCCCCTGCACCGGATCTGCCTGTTGCAACCAGCCGAGCCAGAGCAGGGCGCTGAACATCCGGGGCCAGGGCGACGCCTCTTGCCCCTGCCACTGGCCAAGCGCCCCCAGCAGCCGCTCGGCCAGGGGTTGCTCATCCCCCTGCTGCGCCAGTTGTTGCAGCGCAGGCCAGTGAGTGGTTACCTCGCCGCCAAAGGGGCCGCAGAGCCACTCCCATTCTCGGGCGCGAGCCTGGATCTGGCCAGAGAGCGCCGGGGAGCAGGAGGTGACCAGCGTTGCCAGCGGCCAGCCCTCGTCAGGCTCTGCGTCAAGCAGGGCCTGCAGGGCGAAGTGCTCGAGCAGCAGGGCCTGCCAGGCGGGGCTGGAGCCTGCCAGCAGGCGGGGAGCATCGGGGAGATCCAGCAGGCTCAGGAGCTCGGCACTCTGGTAATAGGCCGGGATCTGCCCCGCGTCTCCCAGACAGAGCTCGCGCACCACCTCCTGTGCCCGCTCCAGGCCCGTGACCGAGGGGATGCGGGACCACTTCGGCATGGGGCACTCCCCCGCGCGCACCGCCAGGATCAGGGTCAGGGTTCCCTCTGCCGTCAGACTCCACTGCTGCTCCGTTCGTTGACGGACAAGCCCCCACTGCTGCAACTGATCGAGGGTGTCGAGCAGCGCACGCCCGGGTGCGCCCGGGGCATAGAGGGTGTCTTGCAGGTAACGAGTGCTGGCGGCGCGCTGCAATTGCAGCTCGCAGAGCAGGGCATGGCAATCTGAAGAGAGGGTGAAGGCTGACATCAGAACTCACGGGCAAGTGCAAAGGCGGAATTTTAACGGGAAAGCGGCGGCGGCTCGACCCTTAAGCGCGAAATAGTGCAAAAAAGCTGGCGCCTTTGATGGGTACGCGAGCGACAAGGCTGACAGGGCACTCGCCCCTGCCACCGGGCAACGGGCCGCAGGAGGGGCGCGGTCATCAAAAAAGGCGCCGCAGCGCCTTCTGGAAACAGGTTGTTGGCTCAGCCTTCCAGCCGGGCCAGACGGGCTTCCAGTCCCTGCAACTGCCCCTTGAGGTGCTCGACCTCTTCTTCGAGCGCCGCCAGTCTGTCTGCCGCCGGTGACACAAGGTTGCCAGCGGGCGCCGCGTCGGCCAGTGCCTGCAGATCCACCTCGCCACTGAACAGGTGCGCGTAGCGGGATTCCCGCTTGCCCGGCTCCCGGGGCAACTTGACCACATAGGGCCCCCGCTCGACCAGCCCGGCCAGCACCGCATCCACCTCGGTCACATCGTCGAAGCTGCACAGCCGGTTGGTGCGCGAGCGCAGCTCACCCGGAGTCTGGGGGCCACGCAGCAAGAGCTCGCAGATGATGCCAAGCTCCTGGGCACTGAACTTCAGCTCGCCAAACTCGGTGTTGCAGAAACGGTGCTGATAGCGAGGCACCCGGGCATTGAAACCGGCAGTGTTGACCACCAGACGGCGGCGGATCAGCTCGTCGATCACGGCGCGAATATCCAGCTCGGCGAGCTCGAGCACGGGTTCCCGGTTGCTCTTCTGGTTGCAGGCATTGACCAGTGCATTGAGCGAGAGAGGGTACTGAT
Organism: Aeromonas sp. PS2Canimalfood6; assembly: GCF_048276795.1. Classification (NCBI taxonomy): domain Bacteria; kingdom Pseudomonadati; phylum Pseudomonadota; class Gammaproteobacteria; order Aeromonadales; family Aeromonadaceae; genus Aeromonas; species Aeromonas sp. PS2Canimalfood6. The sequence goes on along the minus strand of NZ_JBLUXC010000073.1, from coordinate 908 downwards.
CCGGCGTGCAGATCTCTTTCTCAATCAGGCAGCCGATCACGCGGGCCTCTAATGGGCCTAGTACTAACTCCATTTCAACCTCCCTTGCCAAACGTTAAGGCGGTTATCTTAGCCAAGGCACTCCGTGCGTCCAGCACTGAACCGCATTTTTGCGAGCCGAGGAAACCCTTGATGAAACATCGTACAATCCGGCCGCGGCAAGGGGGCAACACCATACCGTTTGGAGGCCAACACCAGGCAGCGCCTAGACGGACTTGTCGACCCGGGTATCCGTTCCCGTCGTCAGGATGCGAACCTTGTCCCCCTTGTTGAACGTGAGCGCGGGATCCTGATCCTGCTTCACGTTGAGCAGTTTTCCCGCCTCGGTCTTGATCAACAGCTCGACCGTCTGCTTGCCCTGCACACTCTGCTGGTTGCCCTGGCGGCGACGGGAGGCCTCGGCCCCCGCCACGGCCCCCACAGTAGTCGCGACTGTCTGGCCCGAGCCACGGCCAAAGTGGCTGCCGACGGCAGCCCCCAGAGCGGCGGCTCCTATGGTGCGCAGTGGCCGTGCTCCACCCTGCTGGGGCGTCGCCTCCTGGGTCAGGATGCGGCTCTCTTGCACTGTGCCATATTCCACCTGGGCGCTGGTGCCCGCGAGGGCCGGTGTGCCCATCAGGATGAGCAGGCTGGTAACCATGGATGCAATCTTCTTCACGATGTCGACTCCGATGACGACTGAGACTCGATGGCGCCAGCACCGCGCTTGCGCGGCCCGCCATCTCCATTCGGGAGACTACACCGCCAACCGACATTCCGCACCTGATTTAGGAATAAATTTGCCGATAGCGCTCACCCAATACCTCCAAAATGATCTGCTGGTCTCCTGTTAGCTCCGTTACTTGTGGCGGAGCTTCTCCCAGTCGATA
>NZ_JBLUXC010000072.1:0-14785 GCF_048276795.1 Aeromonas sp. PS2Canimalfood6 | reverse complement strand
TGGACGTCATCGAAATCACCGAGCGCGAAGTGATCTGTAAAGTGCTCAACAACGGTGACCTGGGCGAGAACAAGGGCATCAACCTGCCGGGCGTCTCCATCAAGCTGCCGGCCCTGGCCGAAAAAGACAAGCGCGACCTCATCTTCGGTTGCGAGCAAGGCGTTGATTTCGTTGCTGCCTCCTTCATTCGCAAGAAAGAAGACGTGCTGGAAATCCGTGAGCACCTGAAAGCCCACGGCGGCGAGAACATCCAGATCATCTCCAAGATCGAAAACCAGGAAGGCCTGGACAACTTCGACGAGATCCTGGCTGTCTCCGACGGCATCATGGTTGCCCGTGGCGACATGGGTGTCGAGATCCCGGTAGAAGAAGTGATCTTCGCCCAGAAGATGATCATCGAGAAGTGCAACAAAGCGCGCAAAGTGGTCATCACCGCCACCCAGATGCTGGACTCCATGATCAAGAACCCGCGTCCGACCCGCGCCGAAGCCGGCGACGTGGCCAACGCAATCCTGGACGGTACCGACGCAGTCATGCTGTCCGGTGAGTCCGCCAAGGGCAAGTACCCGCTGGAAGCCGTGACCATCATGGCCACCATCTGCGAGCGTACCGATGCCGTGATGCCGTCCAACCTGTCTGCTGCCAACGACAGCAACAAGCTGCGCATCACCGAAGCGGTCTGCAAAGGCGCGGTAGAGACCTCCGAGAAGCTGGACGCCCCGCTGATCGTGGTTGCCACCGAAGGCGGCAAGTCTGCCAAGGCCATTCGCAAATACTTCCCGAAAGCCTGGATCCTGGCCATCACCACCAACAAGAAGACCGCTGCCCAGCTGGTGCTGACCAAGGGTGTGGTTGCTCACGTGGTTGACTCCATCGCCTCCACCGACGACTTCTATCGCATCGGCAAAGAAGCCGCGCTGGAAATCGGCATGGGCGTGAAGGGTGACGTGGTTGTCATGGTCTCCGGTGCCCTGGTACCGAGCGGTACCACCAACACCGCCTCCGTTCACGTACTGTAATCAGTCCTGAACCGATGAAAGCGGCGCCTGTGGGCGCCGTTTTTTTTTATCTCTCCCCCTGCTGCCCCTCTTGCGCCGGTGCTAGAATCCACGCGGATTTTACCCTGGTGGAAAATCCCCCGAACATCGCATAATCACCCGGACGCTTTATGCTCTCAACACGCTTCAAAAGAGCCTCGGCCACCCTGCTGCCGCTGCTCTGTTTACTCATCACCTTCTGGACCCCGAGCACCCTGGCGCAGGATCTGCCCCAGCGCGCCACCGTGCAGCGGGCGCTCGACGCCCTCGGCAAATCGGACACCCCCACGGCCAGCCAGCAGGCGGACCAGAAGTTCCTGACTGACACCCTCTCCCTCCTCGACAGCATCGACAAGGAGAAGAGCAAGGCCAAAACCCAGAGCGAACGCCTGCGCACCCTGCCGGCAGAGCTCAAGGAGATCGGCGCCAAGCTCGACGCCCTGACCCAGGGCAAGAGCCCGGAGCAGCTCAAGAGCGAATACGCCACCATGAGCCTGGCGGAGCTCGATGCCCGCCAACCCGAGATCATGGCCAACATGCAGGCGGCCCAGGAGGCCCTTGGCACCATCGGCAGCCAGATCACCAACCTGCAGACCCTGCCGGAGCGGGCCCAGGCCAGCATGAGCCGCGCCTATCAGCGCAGCCAGGAGATCCGCACCCGCCTCAACGCCGGGGACGGGGTGAGCAGCGCCGAGAAAATGAAGCTTAATGCCGAACTGGCCCTGCTGGATCTGCAACTGGCCAACCTGCAAAAGGAGCTGGACAACCGCACCAGCATGCAGGATCTGGTGGTCAAGCAACGGGACTACCAGAGTGCCCGTCTCGCCAGTGAAGAGCAGAAACTGCAGGCATTGCAGGAGCAGAGCAGCGCCAAGCGCCTGGGGGACACCGAGAAGACCGCCGAAGAGACCGGCGAACTGGTGGCCGCCGAGGACAACCCCCTGGTGCAAAAAGAGCAGGAGCTCAACTACCAGCTCAGCCAGCAACTCATCAGCTCCACCAACAGCCTCAACACCCTGGCCCAGAAGAACCTGCAGGCGAAGAGCATGCTGGAGCGCGGCACCCAGACCGAGCGCAACCTCAATGAACAGGTGCAGATGCTCAAGGGCAACCTGCTGCTCTCGCGCATCCTCTATCAGCTCTACCAGCAACTGGAAGCGGCCCCCTCCACCCTGGTGAAGAACCTGGAGGAGCAGATCGCCGACCTGCACCTGGCCCAGTTCGAACTGAGCCAGCAGCGTGACCAGCTGTTCCAGAAGAACCAGTATCTGGACAACCTCATCGCCAGCAGCGGCGAGACGGTGAGCGACGAAGACAGGGCCAGCCTTGCCAAGCTCATCGACACCCGCATCGGCCTGCTGGATCAGCTCAACCGCCAGATGGATGCCCAGCTCACCAACGCCATCAGCCTGCAACTGACCCAGCAGCAGCTGACCCGGGTCTATGCCTCCATCGAGTTCACCCTGCAGCAGCACATCTTCTGGGTGAGCAGCAACAAGCCCATCGATGCCAAGTGGTTCATCACCTGGCCGGCCCAGGCCTTCAAGCAGGCCTCCGACTGGGTGCTGAAACCGGACTGGAGCGGCTGGGGCGACATGCTACTGGCGGTCTCCCTGCTCTCCCTGCCGCTGCTGCTGGTGGGCGGCCTGCTGCTGTGGAAGCGCGGCACCCTGCTCGAGCGCCAGAAGAAGATCGTCAAGGATCTGGGACGTTTTCGTCAGGACAGCCAGTGGCACACCCCCCGTGCCCTGCTGTTCACCGTGCTGCAACGCCTGCCGGGCACCCTCTTCATCCTGGCCGCCGGCCTGCTGCTCGCCTATTGCGGTCTGCTGAGCCCGAGACTCATCTTCCAGATCACCCTGAACCTGGCCCTCGGCTACCTGGTGTTCAGCGTCTACCTGTCGGTGATGCGACCGGGGGGCATCGGCGAGACCCACTTCCGCATGCCGCGGGACGAGCTGCAGGCCAAGCGCAACAGCATGCGCTACCTCTGGCTGCCCCTGCTGCCCCTCATCATGCTGTCGACCAAGGCGGTGGTGGAGCCCTCCTCCCTTGGCAACGACGTCATCGGCCAGGGCATGACCATGCTGCTGCTGGGGCTGACCGCCTACCTGGTGCTGCCCATCTCCCGCGCCCGCATCAAGGGCGAGGCGAGCATGTTGCAGACCCTGACCGCCGTCGCCCTGGCGCTGGCGCCGGTGGCCCTGATGGTGCTGGCAGCCCTTGGCTACTACTACACGGCTCTGAAACTCACCGGCAGGCTCATCGAGTCCTTCTACCTCATCATCATCTGGGGTCTGGTCTATCGCACCGCCCTGCGTGGTCTTGAGCTAGCGGCCCGTCGTCTGGCCTATCGCCGCGCGGTCGCCAAGCGGGAACACAAGACCCAGGAGGATGCGGAAGGGGGCGAAGCCATCGAAGAGCAGCCCATGGATCTGGAAGAGGTCAGCCAGCAGTCCCTGCGTCTGACCCGCATCATGCTGCTGCTGGTGTTCGGCGTCGCCTTCTACTGGCTCTGGTCTGATCTGGTGGCGGTCTTCACCTACCTCGACAGCGTGGTGCTGTGGCACAAGAGCGAGGGGACCGGAGCCAACGCCGTGCTCTATCCCATCAGCCTGAGCGACGTGCTGACCGGCCTGTTCGTGTTTGGTGCGGCTCTGTCGCTGGCCCGCAACCTGCCGGGCCTGCTGGAGGTGCTGGTGCTCTCCAAGCTGCGCCTCGCCCAGGGCACGGCCTACGCCTTCACCACCATGCTCAACTACGCCCTGATCGGGGTGGGCAGCCTGACGGCGCTGGCCATGCTGGGGGTCCAGTGGGAGAAGCTGCAGTGGCTGGCCGCCGGTCTCTCGGTCGGTATCGGTTTCGGCATGCAGCAGATCGTCTCCAACTTCATCTCGGGCATCATCATCCTGTTCGAGCGCCCGGTGCGGATCGGCGACACCGTCACCATCGGCACCATCTCGGGCACGGTCAACAAGATCAGGATCCGCTCCACCACCCTCACCGACTTCGACCGCAAGGAGGTGATCATCCCGAACCAGCAGCTGATGATAGAGCGGCTCATCAACTGGTCCCTGTCCGACACCGTCACCCGGGTCATCGCCCGGGTCGGGGTGGCCTATGGCTCGGATCTGGATCTGACCCGCAAGCTGTTGATGCAGGCCGCCATGGAGAACAGCCGGGTGCTGAAAGACCCGGCCCCCATCGTCTACTTCCTCACCTTCGGGCCCAGCACCCTGGATCACGAGCTGCGCTTCTTCGTGAGCGAGCTGGGGGATCGCAACCCGGCCATCGACGAGCTGAACCGCCGCATCGACGTGCTGTTCCGCGAGCATGGCATCGAGATCGCGTTCAACCAGATGGACGTCTACATCAAGAACATGCAGGGAGACGAACAGAAGGTGGAATCCCGCCCGGCGCTGCCGCCGGCAGGGAACCAGCCCGTCTGATCCCGCCCACTTCACAGGCCCCGTCACGGGGCCTGTTTTTTTCTGCCCGCCCCCCGCCTTGGAAAGCGCAGATCGCCCCCAATATAGGGAAGACAACGGACTGTCTGCACGAGGAACCCAATGGACTCTCTCTACGCCGTGGTGCTCTTTGCCATCTCGGCATCGGTCACCCCCGGCCCCAACAACATCATGGTGATGAGCGCCGGCGCCAGCGTCGGGATACGCAAGAGCCTGCCCCTGCTCATGGGGATCTGCGTCGGCTTTACCCTGATGCTGTTGCTGGTGGGGCTGGGCTTTGGCCAGCTCTTTACCCGCTTCCCCGAACTCCACATGTTCATCAAGTGCGCGGGCACCCTCTATCTGCTCTATCTTGCCTGGCTCATCGCCCGCCCGACGGACGGGATGGCTGACAGCAACGGGACCCACCCGTTCGGCTTTTTCAAGGGTGCCCTGTTCCAGTGGGTCAATGCCAAGGCCTGGGTGGTTGCCACCGGCGCCATCGCCGCCTTCACCAGCGCGGGGAGCGACCCCTTTGAGCAGCACCTCGTCATCGCCCTGACCTTCTTCATCGTCTCTTTCCCCTGCGTCGGACTCTGGCTCCTGTGCGGTTCCCTGCTCAAGCGCTGGCTGGCAAACGATCTTGCCCGTCGCCGCTTCAACCAGGTGATGGCGGCCCTGCTGGTACTGTCAGTGGTGCCCGTCATTCGCGAGATCCTGATCCCCGCCTGAGACGCCGGGACTCCCCTTTCCCTTGACCCGACGGATGGCCGTCGCAAAGGAGATGCAATGCAACAAGTGGTCTATGTGGCCAACCCGGTGAGCGGGTTGATCCATGTGTTTCGCCTCGAAGCAGGCACCCTCGCCCCGCTGCAGGAAGTGCAGACCGGCGGCGAGGTGCAGCCCCTGGTCATCAGCCCCGACCGGCGCTGGCTCCATGCGGGGGTGCGCCCCGATTTTCGGGTGCTGAGTTTCCCCATCGCCGCCGATGGGCGGCTCGGGGCCCCGACCTCGGCGCCGCTGCTCGGCAGCGCCTCCCACACCTGCACGGACGACAGCGGCCGCCTCTTCTTTGCCGCCTCCTACGCCTTCAACCACGTCACCGTCTCCCGCCAGGATCAGGCGGGCCGGATGCAGCCCCCTCACCAGCGTCTCGACCACCTGATGGCGGCCCACTCGGTCACCTGGCTTGCGGGGCAAAACGGGGAGCAGGAGCTGCTGGTGGCCTGCCTGAAGGAGGATAGGGTGCGCCGCTATGCCCTGGTGGACGAGAAGCTGGTTCCCCATCCCTTGGGGGACATTCACACCGCCCCCGGCGCCGGGCCCCGCCATCTGGCCCTGCACCCGGACAACGGCGATCTCTATTGCCTCAACGAACTCGATGCCACCCTCAATCGCTACCACAGGGAGGCGGACGGACAGATAGTGGCGCGCGAGAGCCTGGACATGCTGCCCCCAGGCTATGAGGGGGAGCGCTGGGGCGCCGACCTGCACCTGACCCCGGATGGACGTTTTCTCTACACCAGCGAACGGGCCAGCAGCCTGCTCACCCTGTTCGGCGTCTCCCCCCAAGATGGCGCCCTCACCCCCCTCGGCCACTTCCCGACCGAGGCCTGTCCCCGGGGCTTTGCCATCGACCACAGCGGCCACTGGCTCATCGCGACCGGGCAGCAATCCCATGAGGTGGCACTGCATGCCATCGACCCCGAAAGCGGCCAGCTCACCCCGAGCCCACGGAGCGAGGTGGGCAAGGGGGCCATGTGGGTGAGGGTGCTCGCCCTCCCCTGAGATGGCGAAAAACGGGCATAAAAAGAGCCATGGCACTGCCATGGCCTGCGTGAGCCGGCCCCCTCAGGAGCCGGTCACCTCCTTCAGGAAACCGGTGAAACGCTGCCAGGACTTGGCATCGGCATCGGCGCGGTAGTTGTCCGAGCCAAAGACGCTGAACGCGTGGGGGGCACCGCTGTAGCTGGTCGCCTCGTGCTTCACCCCGGCGCTCTCCAGCTCGGCCACCAGCGCCGCAAACTGACCCAGAGAGACCGCCTCGTCGGCGCTGCCGTGCTGGACAAGCAACTGTCCCTTCACCTCTTTGTAGTCCTGCCCGGCCGGGGTCTCCAGCCCGCCGTGTACGCTCACCACCCCTTTGAGATCCGCCCCGCTGCGGGCCAGCTCCAGCACGGCGGCGCCGCCAAAGCAGTAACCGAGGGCCACCGCATTGTCGAGCCGCCCCCCCTGCCTGCCCGCCTCCGCCAATCCCCCTTGCAGCAGGGTGCGCATCCTGGTCCTGTCCTGATAAAGGGCCCCGGTGAGGCGCTTCTTGTCTTCCACCGTGCCCGGCCTGACCCCGGCACCGAACAAATCTACGGCAAAGACACTGTAGCCCAGGGCCACCAGCATCTCGGCCCGCTTGATCTCGTAACCGTTGAGCCCGTCCCAGTCGTGCACCAGCACCACCAGAGGGGCATCCTTGTCGGTACCCGCCAGGTAATAGCCCTCGAACGGCTTGCCTTCGACCTCGTAGCGCACCGCACCGGCCTCGGCCGCGCCGCTCCCCATCAGCCCCAGCAGAGCCAGGATCCATGCCCTCTTCATCCTTTCGTCCTCTCCCGTCAATGGTGCTCCTGAGTGTAGCCGCTTCACATGGGGAGCCCGGGTTCAGTGGTAGGCAGGCAAAAAAAGAGAGGCCACCCGAAGGTGGCCTCTTTTTCATCATCTCAACGTACAGCAAGCCAGGCGCTTAATCCTTGGCGCTCTCCATGGCACCCGTTTCAGAGTGCTGGGGCAGGATGAGGTTCAGCAGGATGGCCGCCACCGAGGCCAGCCCCACACCCGCCAGGGCGAAGTCGCCAATCTTCATCTCCAGGGCGCCGACACCCACGGTCAGGGTCACCGCCACGATGGCGATGTTGCGGGACAGCCCCAGATCCACCTTGGACTCCACCAGGGTCTTGAGACCGATGGCGGCGATGGATCCGAACAGCAGCAGCATGATGCCGCCCATCACCGGCATGGGGATGGAGGTGAGCAGGGCGTTGAACTTGCCGAAGAAGGCCAGAATGATGGCGAACACCGCCGCCCAGGTCATGGTGACCGGGTTGAAGTTGCGGGTGATCATCACGGCACCGGTCACTTCCGCATAGGTGGTGACGGGGGGACCACCGATGAAACCGGCGAAGCAGACGCCGATGCCGTCACCGGCCAGGGTGCGGTGCAGGCCCGGATCCTTGGTGTAGTCCTTGCCGGTCACCCCGCCGATGGCGAGCACGCCGCCGATGTGCTCGATGCAGGGGGCGATGGCCACCGGCAGCATGAAGAGGGCCGCGGCCCAGTTGATCTCCGGGGTCTCGAAATGGGGCAGCGCCAGCCAGGGGGCGTTGACCATGCCATCGAAACTCACCTGGCCCATCAGCACGGCAGAGACATAACCGGCGATGACACCGCACAGGATGGGGATGAGCTTGATCCAGCCCTTGCAGAACACGGCGGCAATCAGGGTGACCGCCAGCGAGATGCCCGCCAGGGTCAGCGCCGTGGTGGCAGGCACCACCTGCTCACCGCCGGCACGGCCCATGGCCATGTTGCAGGCTACCTGGGCCACCGACAGGCCGATCACCATGATGACGGGACCGATGACCACGGGGGGCAGCAGCTTGTGCACGAAGCCCATGCCACGAGCGCGGATGATGGCCGCCAGGATGAAATACATGAAGCCCGCGGCAAACAGACCGAACATGGTGGAGGGCAGGCCCCAGGTCTGGGTGGCATAGATGATGGGGGCGATGAAGGCGAAGCTGGAGCCGAGGAAGATCGGCACCTGACGACGGGTGCAGAGCTGGAACAGCAGGGTGCCTACACCGGCGCCAAGCAGGGCCATGGAGGGGTTCAGACCGGTGAGCAGGGGCACCAGCACCATGGCACCGAAGGCGACAAACAGAATTTGCAGCCCGGCGACGCTTTGCTTGACCAAGGAAAACATGGGTATCCTTAATTTTTTGATAACTGACAGGGATATTTGACACTTTTCAGTCATCACAAGACGTTTTCAAGGCAGCCAACGGACCAAATGGCGTCATTTGTTGCCTTTTACTGCTTGGGGAGGGCATGAAACTGGCTTTTTAGGCGGGATTCGCTGCTACAAGCATCGAGGATGCGATTTTACGCACTTTTATGGCCAACGCCAATCGTTTTTCCGGCGAGTTGACATGACAAGGCTTTCAACTGGTCGACGCAGATATCCCCCCAACCCCCTCTCTATACTCGAAGGCGTGACCCCACACCGACAAGGAGTTCCCCATGTCACTGCCCTCGTTCAAACCCAGCCAGCGCCGGCTGCTGCTGGGTTCGGCCATCGCCCTGGCCCTGTTCGCCACCCCGCTGAGCTATGACTTCGACCACCACCAATGGCAGGCAAACCAGGCCCATGCCAAGTCCTGCTTCATTGCCGGTACCCGCATCCTGATGGCCGATGGCAGCGAACGCCCCATCGAGACCCTGCGGGTCGGCGATCGGGTGCGGGACAGGCATGGGCAGAGCAACCGCATCCAGGCCATCGAGCGGGTGGCGCTGGGGGCGCGCAGGCTCTACGGGCTCAATCATCTGCCCCCCTTCTTTACCGCCGAGCACCCCTTCCTCACCACCCGGGGCTGGGCGGCCATCGCACCGGCCATGACCCGCACCGAAAACCCGGCCCTCGCCGTGCTGCCGCTCTTTACCGGCATGCACCTGCTGGGTTGGTCAGAGGGGGGCAGCGCGGGCAACCTGGCGCTGGCGCCGCACCCTGTCGAACTGCCGGTGGCCTCCCTCTTCTGGGTTGATGCCCCGCCCGCCACGGCGCTGTTCAACCTGATCCTCGATGGCAGCCACAGCTATGTGGCCAATGGGCTGATCGTGCACAACAAAGGGGGGGATGGCGGCGGCAACAGTGGTAGCGGAGGCGGCAACAGCGGCGGTGGGGGCAGCAACAGCGGCGGCGGGGGCAGCAACAGCGGCGGCGGAGGCAGCAACAGCGGCGGTGGGGGCAATAGTAGCCACAGTGGAAACAATAGCGGAAATGGAGGCGATAGTAGCCATAACGGAAACAATGGCGGGGACGACAGCGGCCACGGCGGCGATGACCGTGGTCAGGGCGAACATGCCGGTGGCGACCAGCACGCTGGCGGCGATCGCCACGGCGGTGGCGACAAACATGCAGGCGGGGAGCGTCATGCCGGTGGCCGGGTGGACGACAACGGTGTGGACGCCGTCGACGCCAATGGCAACAAGCTTCGAGGTGATGGCAGCGTGGACGACAACGGTGTGGACGCCGTCGACGCCAATGGCAACAAGCTTCGAGGCGATGGCAGCGTGGACGACAACGGTGTGGACGCCGTCGATGCCAATGGCAACAAGCTTCGGGGCGATGGCAGCGTGGACGACAACGGCGTGGACGCCGTCGACGCCAATGGCAACAAGCTTCGGGGCGATGGCAGCGTGGACGACAACGGCGTGGACGCCGTCGATGCCAATGGCAACAAGCTTCGGGGCGATGGCAGCGTCGATGACCGCCTGGTGCCCCCGCCCGCTCAATAGGTGGCGGCGTCCTGCCCCGCACACACAGCAGGGCGGAAAACAGAGAGGGTGGCCTGGGCCACCCTCTCTGTTTCTATGGCATCGTCATGCCCGCGACACGTGCGGCAGGTCGCACCTCAGACCCGGCGATAGGGCAGGTAGACCGGCTCCCACATATGGCTCAGGATGTGCTCTTGCAGATCCTGACCGATGAGCGGGTGGGAGGGGTCGCGGCGCACGATATCCTTGAGCACTGCGGTCGCCACGTGCACCGAGATGTTGCGCAGCTCGCTGATCCTCGGGTAGACGGTGCCCCGGGCGAGATCCGCCTCGCTCACGCACTCCGCGAGCGCAAAGGCGGCGGTGGTGAAGATGTCCGGGCTTATCTCGCGGATCTGGCTGACGATGGCCGCCAGCCCCACGCCGGGGAAGATGAAGACGTTGTTGCCCTGACCGATGCGATAATCCTGCCCCTCATGGTGCACGTCCTTGAACGGGCTGCCGGTGGCGACGATGGCGCGCCCCTGGCTCCAGCGGAAGATGTCTTCCGGCAGGGCCTCGCAGTTGGCGGTGGGGTTGGAGAGGGGGAACACCATGGGGCGCTCGCAGTGGGTCAGCATCAGCCGGATGTGCTCCTCCTGGAAGGCGCCACCGGCGCCGCTGGTGCCGAGCAGCACTGTGATGGGCACGTGGCGCAGCACCTCGGTCAGCCCCGCCTTGCCCTGCAGATCCCACTGGGCCAGCAAGAGGCCCGGCTTGGCGTAGCGGCGCTTGTACTCATCCAGCCCCTCGCGGTTGTCACACACCAGCCCCTGGGTATCCAGGATGTAGATGCGATCCCGCGCCGCCTGCGGGTCAAGCCCCTCACGGATCATCCCCGCGCAGATCTGATCCGCCACCCCGACCCCGCCAGCCCCGGCCCCGTAGACCAGGTAGTGCTGCTGGCCCAGGGTTTCCCCCTTGGATTTGACGGCCCCTATGATGCCCGCCAGCACCACGGCCCCGGTGCCCTGGATGTCGTCGTTGAACGACGGCAGCGCCTGCTGGTAGCGGGCCAGGTTGTTGAAGGCGTTGGACTTGCTGAAGTCCTCCCACTGCAACACGGCGTTGGGGAAGTGGCGCTTGACCCCGGCCACGAACTTGTCGATGAAGTCGTCGTACTCCTTGCCGCGAATGCGCCTGTGGGGCTGCCCCAGGTACATGGGGTCATCCAGCAGCGCCTGGTTGTCGGTGCCCACGTCCAGCGCGATGGGCAGGCAGCAGGCGGGGTGGATGCCCGCCCCCAGGGTATAGAGGGCGAGCTTGCCGATGGGAATGCCCATACCCCCCACCCCCTGATCGCCGATGCCGAGGATCCCCTGGCTGTCGGTCACGACGATGATGCGCACCGCCTTGGCATCCATGTGGCGGGCGAGGGAGCCCATGTCATCGACGTTCTTCGGGGTGATGTAGAGGCCGCGCGGCTTCTGGAAGCGGTGGCTGAACTCCTGGCACGCCTTGCCCACGGTCGGGGTGTAGATGTAGGGAGTCATCTCCTCCACGTGGCGGGACAGGAGGGCGTAGAACAGGGTTTCGTTGCGATCCTGCAAGGCTCGCAGGTTCTGGTACTTCTCGATGTCGCTGCAAGCGCTCAGGAAGGCCTCATAGACCCGCTCCAGCTGGGCTTCGAAGGTCTGCACCTGGGGCGGCAAGAGGCCGCCCAGCTCAAAATCAGCCCGCTCCTGTTCGGTGAAGGCGGTACCCTTGTTGAGGTTGCGATCGTTGAGCAGATTGGTGCCCGTCAGCGCAACGGGGCGAAAATCGTGACCCTGTGCATCTTTCCACAGCAGATATTGTCCGGTAGCCATAGTCATTCTCTTTGATTTACATGAAGTTGCCATCAGGCAGGAGAGCAAGACTCAGAATGCTGGGGATCATATGACGTTTGCCGATCCGGTTTTGTGAGCTTGGACAAACCCTGCGGCCAAAGGCGCCTTTGCCGGGGCAGCCGAAGGTTGCTCCCGCGCCCGCCTTGGCGCAAGATCCCGACACGCCCCTGTGGGCATCCCTTTGCGAGCAACGGAGCACCATGACCCCTTCCTCTTCCCCCGTTTTTCTCGTCAGCGGCGTCATCCTAGCGGGCGGTCGCGCCACCCGCATGGGGGGCGATGACAAGGGCTGGGTGCCCCTCGCGGGCACTCCCCTGATCGAACACGTGCTGACCCGCCTGCGCCCCCAGGTGGACGAGGTGCTGATCAACGCCAACCGCAGCCAGGCTCGCTACCGGCAGCTTGCTCCCGTCATCGGAGATGCGCAGGCCGACTTCCAGGGGCCGCTGGCCGGCATGCTGGCGGGGCTGACGGCGGCCCGTCACGACTGGGTGCTGTTCGTCCCCTGTGACGGCCCCGCCCTGCCCCTTGATCTGATGACCCGCTTTCTCGCCGCCATCACCCCGGACACCGATCTGGTGGTGGCCCACGACGGGGAGCACCTCCAGCCCGTGGTCGCCCTGCTGCGCCGCGCCCTGCGCCCCTCCCTGAGCCAGGCGCTGGCGGACGGGGAGCGCAAGACCGGGGCCTGGTTTGCCCGCCACCGGATGGCGGTGGTGCCCTTTGCCGATCTGCCCGACGCCTTCGTCAACCTCAACAGCCCGGCCGAACTCGCCGCCTGGGAGACGAGGCTGCGGGAAAGGGGCGCGCCATGAGCCCCCTGCCCCTGCTCGGCTTCGTCGCCTGGAGCGGCACCGGCAAGACCACCCTGCTGGAGCGCCTCATCCCGCGCCTGGTGGCCCGCGGTCTGCGCCTCGGGGTGCTCAAGCACACCCACCACGCCTTTGACATAGACCAGCCCGGCAAGGACAGCCACCGCCTGCGCCAGGCGGGCGCCACCCAGGTGATGGCGGCCTCCGACCGGCGCCACGCCCTGATCCGGGAGACCCCGGAGGGGGAGCCCCCCTTCGAGGCGCTGCTGGCCCGCTTCGATGCGAGCGCCCTGGATCTGCTGTTGGTCGAGGGGTTCAAGCACAGGCGCTTTCCCAAGGTGGAGCTGTATCGCGCCGCCATCGGCCGGCCCCTGCTCTTCCCCGATGATCCTGACATCGTCGCCCTCGTGAGCGACGCCCCCCAGGCCACGACCCTGCCCCGGTTCCCCTTCGAGGATCTGGAGGCCATCGCCGACTTCATCTGCGCCCGGTTGCCCCTGCACGCCCCCCGTCAGGCCCCGCCGCCCCTTCGCCTCTGCGCCCGGCTGCTGGCGGCCCTGCCCCCATCGGCAGAGCAGGGCGTTGTGCCCGGCTTGCTCAGTCAGGACGAGGCGGGCACCCTGCTGGTGCGCCCGGTGGATGGGGGCCACGACAGTGCCAACTGCCGCATCGAACGGGCGCCGGGTAGCGCGGCCCTTCCCCCCGGCGAGCGGGTCATGGTGCGCCTGCCGACAGGTGCGCCCCCATGAACCGGAGAAACGACGCAGGTCAAGGCGAATGCCGTCCTCCTTGCTATCCTCACACCCCTGACCCGAGATATAGAGAACGCCCTTGCGCCTCAATGCCCCGCTCTCCCGCTTCGATCTGCTCATCTATGGCCGCTACCGCCTGGTCCACGGCCTGCGCATCGCCCTGGCCTTCACCCTCACCTTCCTGCTGACCCGGGAGCTCAAGCTGCCGGAGAGCACCTGGCCCCTCATCACCCTGGTGGTGGTGATGGGCCCCATCTCGTTCTGGGGCAACGTGCTGTCGCGCGCCCTGCAACGGGTGGTGGGCACCGTCTTTGGCGCCGCCTGCGGGGTGGTGGCCCTCTATCTGGAGCTCTACTCCCTGCCTCTCATGCTGGCCTGGTGCTGCGCCATCATGTTCCTGTGCGGCTACCTGGCGCTCGGCAAGCGCCCCTATGTGGGGCTGCTCATCGGCATCACCCTGGGGGTCATCGTCGGCGGGGTGCCCGGGGACATCGAGACCGCGATCTGGCGCAGCGGCGACGTCATCCTGGGGTCGGTGCTGGCCCTGCTGTTTTGCAGCATCTACCCCCAGCGGGCCTATACCCACTGGCGTCTGCAGATGCACGACACCCTGCAGCAGGCCGGGCGGCTCTACCACACCCACCTCTCCCCCAACGTGCTGGAGCGCCCCAAGCTCACCCGAAGCCATGCCCGCCTGCTCGCCAAAATAGTCAGCCTGCGCCCCCTGCTGGCCCCGGCGGTCAAGGAGACCCGCCTTGGCAGCCCGCTGTTCGAGGCGACCCAGACCACCCTTCGCAACAGCGTCTGCACCCTGGAGATGCTGGCCAACACCTATTGGCGGGATCGCCAGAGCCACTTCCTGATGCAGAGCCACCCGGGGCTTCGCGCCTGCCAGCAGGCGACGGAGTCGGTGCTCACCGAACTCGCCCTCATGCTCAAGAGCGGCGATACCACGGCGGCCGACCAGGCCATCGGCCGCCTGCAAGCCGCCGCCGCCAGGCTCGATGGGGACGCAAGCCAGGCGCCAGGCCAGGGACACGACCCCACCCTTGGCGGCTACCTCTGGCTCAATCTCCATCTCATCGAGCAACTCGCCCACCTCCATCGCCTGCTGGGGCTGGTGCTGCAACCCTATGCCAAGCCCTCGGCCCGCCCCTGATCGCGCCGCCTGCAACCGCCCACAAAAAAGCCCCGCCGATGCGGCAATGCTGATCAGTTAAGGATCCATTGACCGATCCTTCTGCTGTAGGACAATCCGGAACCAATCACTGGTTCCGGATTTTTTATGTCTATTGCAAACGATCTGAACGATGTTGTTGAGGC
>NZ_JBLUXC010000071.1:0-15038 GCF_048276795.1 Aeromonas sp. PS2Canimalfood6 | reverse complement strand
GGTGTTTTTGCTCATGGGGGGAGCGTATCTAAGGAGCAGGATCAAGCAAGCAGGAAAGTGGGATCAAGAGACGATCGTCTCATTTTTCCTGTGTCAATACTGTTCCGGTGAATACTTACCCAGACGCTCAAACCCGTACTGGATCATGCTTCCTCCTCCTCATCCAAACCCACCTCTGCCGATTCATCTTCCTCGCCACCCTGCGGCTCATCGAATGAATCGTCTTGGCCAGATGCGCTCAACGATTCGAAGTGTTCCAGATAGCGATAGACCGCCGGCAATAACTGCCAATAACCGTTAAGTGACAACGCAAATCCGAGCTTGACCGCGCTGTCCAGCAACGCGATGAAGCCATCCAGCTCCAACCCCTCGGCCTCAAGGATCTCCTGATGATGCTCGTGAGCCTTGGCCAGCAAGGCCTTGTCTACCCGCCACTCCGTAAAGCGGGACAAGGGTCTGCCCTCATCAGCCTGGGTATCAAACAAGCACATCCATAACAACGCCAGGCGCTTGCTAGTCTTGCTGGCTTGGCTGCCGGACTCCTCGATATGAAACCAGGCATAGCCACGTGGCTCGACTTTAAGCTCAAACCCCAGGGCGGCAAAAATAGCCTGATAGCTTTCCTGACACCGCTCCAGCTCGGCCCACAGGGCAGGCTCCGCCACCCGGTTGAGGTGCTTGCCGCTGTTGAACAGGCGAAACAGCTCACTCAGGGCACCGAGCGACTCCAGATGCGAAATAGAGGTAATCATGATCTCTGGATCCTGTAGGGGTGATAACTGACCAGCACCTCTTGCAAATCCGTTGTGGTGCTATCTGGGTGAAGGCTCGCCAGCCAAAGAGGCTCACGCACCAGTTCGTGGTAGAGTCGCAACAAGGTGGCATCCGGCTGCTCGCCATAATGCTGTAGCAACCAGAGCATCAGGTTCTCCACTGGCAGGCTCTCTTGCAGGTGTTGTTTGAGGGTCTCGTCATCAATGGGCTCTACCAGTGAGGCGTCGAAGGGGACCTCCGTCGGGAAACGGATGAGTTCCGGTATGTACGCCAGGGCGCTGGCCATAAAATCCTTGACCTCGAAGCCTACACTAACGCGTCGCGGTCGCTCCTGCCGCCAGACAGGCAAGGCCCCCTTCGTATTGCGCAACGGCAGAGCTCGCGTGAGGCCACGTTTGCGCACACGCCCCAACAACTGGCTGATGGCGGCAGACAGGCCATTATGCTCGCGCAGCTCTTCACGCAGCGGCAGCAAGGTGGCGGCACATTGCTGGGCTACCAATCTTCCCAACCGCTGCAACTCCTTGGCTTGATAAGAAACCTGACGCAACTGTAACTGGTGGGTATAAAGCCCACCTTGTATGGTGATGGCCTCTACAGCCCGATCCAGAGCCCTCTCCGCCTGCTCCAGAAAGGGATAGAAGTTGCCCGCAAGCCCGGAGTCCATCATCTCGTTCATGGGCTCCACATACTGGTCATAGGCTTCAAGCACTGAGCGATAACGTTGCGCTATTGGCATGGCTGCATCCGCGGATTTAGCCTGTTCGGCCAGCTCCAATATGGCATGGCGATCCTGATCCAATTGCAAACTGATCTGCCGCAACAGGTCTGACATCTTGGCTGAGCCCTGACGCAAATAATCGGGATTGAGTGGTTCAGAACCTTCCAGTATTTGTGCTGTCGCTTGTTTGATGGCCTCGATACGCGCCTTGAGCACGGCAGAAAGCCCTAACTCATGCTCACGTAACAGCCCCCGCGCAAACTCTTGCACCAAGGGGTTGACCTGCAGGGTATCGGTTCGCTCAAGCCACTGCAGGACATCGCTGCTACATAGGCTACGCAAGATTTCTCCACACTCAGGCTCGCTGTCACTGCCCCGGCTGGACTTGCCAATTAGCCTCAGCACCATCGCCTCATCGAAAGCAGGCCATTCCCGCGAAGCCCGAACCAATGCTTCGATGACGTCCCAATGTTTATGCAGTTGGAATATCAGACTTTTGGGATTTGCCATTCGGTATCCTTGTTCGCTCCCTTGGCCCCAGTCCAAAGAATCATACGATGGACGGCTGGCGTCATTTGACCACAAGAGCATAGAAAGCAACCCAGCTGGCAACAATACTGGATACTTCTACATGTCGTTTTTTCAAGCAGATATCTGACGACTCCGGTCTCCCTTACCGCCATTGCTGCAAATGCTCAAACGCTGAGTGTGGGCCGGACTACCGCCAGGATGTTGGCTTGGATCACGCCTCCAGCAGGCAGATCATGGATGATCGGTATGGAAAATTCTCGACGGTAGTGGTCAGTCAACTACCAACGGAAGAGTGGTACGCGAGCTTGGGGGACAACACCCCTGGCAGATGCGATCCTGGACCGGCTGATGCACAACGCTCACCGGCTGTCACTGAAGGGAGAATCGATGAGAAAGAGGAGAAGTGAGTTGACCCAATCTGAACAGTCGAGTTAGAAACGAGATGACATGAGCGCGTTAAGGATCAGGGTGTTCACGTTGGCCGGAATCACTGTTCAACTTCACCGGAATACGCAGGGCCAACACTCTGATTTCCACTGATAACTCCTGGGTCAACATGGGCGTGGCTCAAAAGCCACGATCTTGGCCCAGGTGGGTCAACTTTACTCCGGCGTTAGTGGGTCATTTTTACATCGGCGGTGACATCAATGCGTTAAGGATGATTCCGGTGAGTGTGAACAGTGATTCCGGGATGTTGAACACTGTTTCCGGAAAGGAGGGGCAAAGTGTTCAGGTTGAGGTGTCCTGACAAGATCGGACAGTCCCGGATCAAGCAGCCTGAGCAGTTCTCCAATACCTCTTGTTAAACTCCGCCGGGCTGACATTGCCAAGTCGTGAATGCCGACGCTGGCGGTTGTAAAAAATCTCTATGTATTCCTGAATCGCTGCCTTGGCCTCCGCTCTCGTCTCGAATCTATGGTGGTGAACCAGTTCATTTTTAAGAGACCCCCAGAAGCTTTCTATCGGGGCATTGTCGAAGCAGTTCCCCTTGCGTGACATGGAGGTCTGCATGCCAAATTGTACCTGGAGAGCCCGGTAAGCCTTGGCACAGTACTGACTGCCCCGGTCTGTGTGATGAATAAGCCCAACGGGTGGCCTCTTCTGCTGCACAGCCCGAAACAGCGCCTGACTGACCAACCCGGTGGTCATTCGCTCTCCCATCGCATAACCCACTATCTCACAGGTAAACACATCCTTGAGACCAGCCAGATAAAGTCAGCCTTCGTCGGTGGCAATATAGGTGATCACCGGTCCAGACTTCGTTGGGCTTCGTCGGCGCAAAGACCTGACCAAGGAGATTCTCCGCCACGGGCAGGGAATGAGCAGAATGGGTTGTCGCCTTGAATTTGCGCTTTTGTTTGCAAGACAACCCCATTTCACGGCGCAATCGCCCAATCCGGTCCCGCCCAGCGTAAAATCCTTCGGCGGCCAACTCAGCTTGTAAACGCGATGCGCCATAGGTCTGGCGCGTCTTGCTGTGAGCAGCCCGAATGGCGACCTTGAGTCGTTCATCTTCTTGTTGGCGCTGTGACGGTGGACGCTGGCGCCAGTGGTAGAAGCCCGCACAAGAGACCTCCAGCACACGACAGATAACGGAAATGGGATAGATGTCCTGTTGGTTGGCTATCCACGCGTACTTGGCAGTGACTCCTGAGCAAAGTACGCGGCGGCCTTTTTTATGATGTCGCGCTCCATGTTGGCTTGTGCGAGAGCTTTGCGTAGCCGGGCCACTTCAGCCTCCAGCTCGGCGACAGAACGCGCTCCGGGAATGGCCGATGTATCCTTTCCTCCTTTGGCTGCGACCACCCAGTTGCTCAGTGTGCCTTTGGCAATACCCAACCTTCTGGCGGCTTCAGCTTGGCCAAGGCCTTGCTCCAACACCAGTCGAACCGCCTCTGCCCGAAACTCTGGTGAATAGTGTTCTCTCGATTTCATTCAATACCCCCGATTGTCTCATCGTAACAATCGGGACTGTCTGTGAAAATCAGGATACCTCATCGCGTAATGCCCTGAATCGTTTAGACAATTTCAGGGCCTTCGTCGCACTTATGCTTTTGGCGTTAACATGCCATGTGTCACGATGAAATCGATGATGGTATCCACTCCCTGACCGGTTTTCAGATTGGCGAATGTCCACGGTTTTTGTGGGCGCATACGGTTGGTGTCTGATTCCATTACATCTAAACGCGCACCAACATACGGGGCCAAATCGATTTTATTGATCACTAATAAATCAGATTTGGTAATGCCCGGCCCGCCTTTGCGTGGAATTTTCTCGCCTTCCGCCACATCAATCACATAGATGGTCATATCAGCTAATTCAGGGCTGAAGGTGGCACTCAGGTTGTCGCCACCGCTCTCAACGAAAACGACATCCAGATTGCCGAATTTCTCACTGAGCGCTTCAACAGCGGCCAGATTCATCGATGCATCTTCACGGATCGCCGTGTGCGGGCAACCACCGGTTTCCACCCCGACAATACGCTCGGCAGGTAACGCGCCTGCTTCGGTTAAAATTCGCTGATCTTCTTTGGTGTAGATATCGTTAGTGACGACGGCGATCTCAAAGTGATCACGCATCTTTTTACATAATACTTCTAACAGCGCAGTCTTGCCGGAACCAACAGGGCCGCCAACGCCAACTCGTAATGGGGATGATGTTTGAGTCATAAGAGTGTCCTTTCCAATCTGATTATGAGCGGAATAACCGCGTGTATTGTATTTCGTGGCATGCACTGGCGATGGCGAGGCAGGTTAAACTGCCTCCGATCTCATCGTCTTGCACAGTGCAAGCCCGTTGGTATTTTTCAGGCAGTTGCGCGGATAATTTTCGAAGCAATGTCTGACCCGCTTGCTGACCAATGGGCACTAATTTAATGGCGGCCATGACGGCACCTTCCAGCAACGCGAATCCCCAGCCCAACGCTAGTTGCTCGACACTCAGGTTGTTTTTTGCACCAAACCACACCATGCCGGCCAGCTGTGAGCGTTTCAGATGAACGGCCATATCAGCACTGCCTGAAATGCCCCAATCTTTGATCACACGGTAAAACGCATCACCGCGCTGCCCCTCTTCCAACCGAAACTCTTCGCTTTCGCGGCTCGCTACCAGCAAATCGATAGCGTCTACAAAAGCAGTCAGATTGTCTTGCCGGGCAGCAACGTAAAGGCGGTTGAGAAGCGGCCAGTCGAGATAGACCAGCCCTTCGTCCATTTGATCAGTCAGCCATTGTTCAAATTCAGCGGCGTTTTTAACCCAACCCGTTTCAACCGCCCATTCCAGCCCTTGCGAATAGGTAAACCCACCCACTGGCAGATTAGGGCTCATCAATTGGAATAGTTGTAACCAACTGACTGGCGAGGTTTGATTGATCGCTGAAAAAATCATGAATTAACCCGCCAACAGTGCTGACGCCGAGGCAAACACCACTGCTGCCCAGCCTTTTTTCAACCATGCTATGTGGTTCGCTTTGCTGCCAACCGCATAACCCACCGCCAGCAACACCAGCGATGAAACCACAGCCCCCGCAGTGAACAACGCGACTTGCCCGACAGGCGCTTCAACACCATGCGCCCAACCATGAAACAGCGCAAAACAAGGTATCATCCAGCTCATTATTGACAAACGATTGGGCGCAAACACCAAGGCACCCGCAAACCAGAGCGAGGCCAGCACCAGCGGTTCCACCAGATTATTGCCGCCCAGCAGCACACCCGCACCAGTACCAACCACCATGGCCAGCAGGGTCAATAATGGCAGCGATAAACGACGCCCCGTTAATGCCGCCAGAAAGCCGCTGCTCAGTAACATCATCAAATGGTCAAGGCCAGTCAGTGGATGCAACACCCCCGATGAAAAACCGTGCTCCATGTGCCCAGGGTGAGCAAAGGCAGGTGTAGCCAGTAACATCAGAGCGATTGCGGTGGTCATACGTGATTTGTTCATATTAAATTCCTTTTTTTACTTATTAATTAGTTGCTTATGATGTTTTCAAAAAACCATGCATCGGCACGACGATCGCTGCACTGGCTGCATGAGAGTGAGCATGCAGATGATCATGGTTGTGACCATGTTCGTGATCATTATGATGATGGTGATGCCCTGCGCCCGCTTGCGATTGGTAAGCGCCAGCCTCTGGTTCAAATGGCGCAAGCTCAACCGCAACCGAGCCACCTAAACCAACCACCATCTCATCGAGCACATAATCGTGCTGATAACGGGCAAAACCGGCCTCGATTTGCAGCGGTACATGGCGATTACCGAGGTGATAGCAGATCCGACTCAGTAGTAACGGGTCATTGCAGCGCACCGTGGAAACCTGCTCTTCGGCGGCTTTTACCATCACGACAACTGCGCCAGCATCGTCAGTCAAACACTCGCCGCCACGTAATAGCTGACCACGAGTCAGGAATAGACCGGCTGCATCGCCATTATCTAAAGTGACTTTCAGGCGGCTTTTGATACGCAGATCGATCGGCAGTGTCAGCGTTGTGAGTAGCGCTTTTCCTGCTGCTTCTTCTGTCGTTAATCGTTGTGTGAGTCGAATCATTTTGTGTTCCCAAGTTCGCCTAGAATAAAAAGTAGCGCTGTGCCATTGGCAACACCGCAGCCGGTTCGCACGTCAGTAATTCGCCATTGGCGCGCACCTGATAGGTCTGGCTGTCGACTTCAATCAGCGGCTGCCAGTCGTTGTGGATCATGTGTGCTTTCTTCACTGAGCGGCAGTTCTTCACTTCCCCAATCAGACTGTTTAATCCCAGTTGCGCAGGCAAACCAGAGCGAATAGCCAAGCCAGACAGGAACGTCATGCGGGTCGAATGCATCGCACGACCGAGCGCACCAAACATCGGGCGGAAATGTACCGGTTGTGGCGTTGGAATAGACGCATTGGCATCACCCATCGGTGCTGCGGCAATCATGCCTCCCTTCAAAATCATGGAAGGTTTCACACCAAAGAAAGCCGGACGCCACAACACCAAATCGGCTAATTTGCCCGGTTCAATCGAACCGACTTCATGGCTGATGCCGTGCGCTAAGGCTGGGTTAATGGTGTATTTGGCGATATAGCGCTTGATACGCGTATTGTCATGTCGTGCTGGGTCGCTACCGAGGCTGCCGCGTTGCACTTTCATTTTGTGCGCAGTCTGCCATGTGCGCGTGATCACCTCACCGACACGTCCCATTGCTTGTGAATCGGATGAAATCATCGAGAATGCACCGAGGTCATGCAGAATATCTTCCGCTGCAATGGTTTCACGGCGAATGCGTGATTCCGCAAACGCGACATCTTCAGGAATGGCAGGGTCAAGATGGTGACAAACCATCAGCATATCGAGATGCTCATCGACCGTATTCACAGTGTAAGGGCGCGTTGGGTTTGTGGAAGACGGCAGCACGTTCGCCAGCCCGCACGCCCTGATAATGTCTGGTGCATGACCACCGCCCGCACCTTCGGTGTGATAGGTGTGAATGGTACGATCACCAATCGCAGCCAGTGTGTCTTCGACAAAGCCGCTTTCGTTCAGTGTATCGGTGTGAATAGCCACTTGCGTGTCGGTCTCTTCTGCCACATTCAAGCAGTTATCAATCGATGCCGGTGTGGAACCCCAATCTTCATGCAGTTTGAGGCCAATGGCGCCTGCGGCGACCTGCTCATGCAGCGCATCGGGTAAGCTGGCATTGCCTTTACCAAGGAAACCCAAGTTCATCGGCAGGCTTTCTGCCGCTTCCAACATGCGCGCCATATACCAAGGACCCGGCGTACACGTTGTGGCATTGGTGCCCGTTGCCGGGCCTGTGCCCCCACCCAACATGGTGGTCACGCCAGAGCAGAGCGCTTCGTCGATCTGTTGCGGGCAGATGAAATGAATATGGCTGTCGATGCCACCCGCTGTGACAATAGAGCCTTCCCCCGCGATCACTTCGGTGCCCGGGCCAATCACTAATGTCACGCCCGGTTGCACATCAGGGTTGCCCGCTTTGCCGATGCCGGCAATACGGCCATTTTTAACCCCGATATCCGCTTTAACGATGCCCCAATGGTCGATGATCAGCGCGTTGGTGATCACCAAGTCAAGGCAATAACGACTCAGCGCCTGCCCCTGACCCTGACCATCGCGAATGACTTTTCCACCACCGAATTTCACTTCGTCGCCATAAATGGTGAAATCTTTTTCCACCTCCAGCCATAACTCGGTGTCAGCCAACCGCACCCGATCGCCCGTGGTTGGGCCGAACATATCGGCATAGGCTTGTCTGGAAATAATACTCATGCCTGAACTCCCTGTTCGTTCTGTGCACCCTGATCACTTTGCGCAATTTCATCTAACGGGCCCATCACATCGCCACGGAAACCATACACATGGCGGCGCCCCGCGTATGCCACCAACATGACCGTGCGGGTCTGGCCCGGTTCGAAACGCACCGCAGTGCCAGCAGGAATATCAAGGCGAAAACCGCGCGTGGCAGCACGGTCAAACTGCAAGGCAGGGTTGGTTTCAAAGAAGTGGTAATGTGAGCCGATCTGGATCGGGCGATCGCCTGTGTTGGCAACAGCCACTTGTAACGTCGCACGGCCTTCGTTGAGTAGCAGTTCACCATCGGCAACCTGAATTTCTCCGGGGATCATAGGCGCTCCTTAAATGATGGGTTGATGAACGGTGACCAGCTTGGTGCCGTCAGGGAATGTCGCCTCGACCTGCACATCGGGGATCATTTCGGGTATGCCATCCATCACCTCATCGCGAGTCAAAATGGTGCGACCGTAATTCATCAACTCGGCGACCGTCTGGCCATCACGGGCCCCTTCCAAAATCGCAGCACTGATCAGCGCAATCGCTTCCGGATGATTGAGTTTTAAACCACGCGCTTTACGTCGCTCGGCCACCAGTGCGGCGGTAAACAGCAGTAACTTGTCCTTTTCGCGAGGGGTCAGATCCATCTTGTTCTCCTTGTAAACCGTAATCAGGTATTCCAGATCCGCGGACGACATGCGGGGCACCCAATCACCGTCGGGCGCAATGCTTGCCAAATCGTCTGCATTAATTGTTGTAACGGCTCGTTGTGTGCGCCGAGCAAGCGCACAATCAGTAAGTCATTGAGTAAGGTCACGCCAGCCGGTGCTGCGTAGCCTTGCAGTAATTCACGTACCAGTTCCCGTTCTGTTTCAGAACAAGGCGATGCGATGAGGGTCGCGACCAGCGGATAGCCTGCTAAACCTGCCCGGCGCTCGAGATCAGCGGCATCAAGCACCCGCAACGATTCATTCAGGCATAACCGCTGGTTACGATAGACGCGCCAACGGCTGCGTAACTGCCCTTCCAAAAATCGCTCTTCATTGACGGGCCGACCAAGCGAGATGCACTCCCAAGCGATCAATCGCGAATCACTTTCCAGATGGAAGGTGCTCTGCAGTTGCAAATTGGCACCGGGAAACAGAATGTTATCTTGCGGTAGCCACTCCAAAGCGGCACCTTCCGCCAGTTGGAAGGTTTGTGTGACCTTCGATTGTGGCCCCGCGCTACGATAAAACTTGGTGGCACCAGGGGTAGTCAGCAGCGCATGCGCCTCCTGTTCCACCTTAATTTGCACATCGAGCTCATCGCCACCTACCACGCCACCCGGTGGATGCAGCAGGTAGAGATGACAAGGCATGCCTTCGGGGTAGAATGGTCGTTGCACGGTCAGCGGGCCGTACTGGCGTCGTTCGGCCAGCACGGTCTGATTGCCGCGACGAGAAAACCCCAGCGACAAATGCGCTTGCCAGCCGGTTTGCATGGTTGCTATCGCTGCCGGTTGCATCGTCATACCGTCAGATATTCCTTGATCAGCCCTTCGTTGAGATCAGCCATCAGGCCGTCAGCAACACGACGACCGCGATCGAGCAGGCAGAAGCGATCGCCGACTTTGCGGGCAAACGGCAGTTTCTGTTCGACCAGTAACACAGTCAGGCCGATATCACGGTTGAGTTTGCGGATGATGTCGCCAATTTCACTGACGATGTTCGGCTGAATACCTTCGGTGGGTTCATCTAAAATCAGCAGTTTCGGATCAAGCACCAGCGCACGACCAATCGCGAGCTGTTGCTGCTGACCGCCGGATAAATCGCCACCACGACGCTGTTTCATCTCTTTCAACACAGGGAACAGTTCATACACCTGATCGGGGATCTGGCGCTTGTTATCGCGACGCGCAGGCAGTCCGATCTTGAGATTTTCTTCGACCGTCAGCAGTGGGAAAATCTGACGACCTTGCGGTACGTAACCGATGCCAATTTCCGCACGCCGCTCGACCGAAAACTTGCTGATGTCTTGACCATCAAATTCAATCTGACCGCTTTTAACTGGCAATTGCCCCATCAACACATTCAACAGCGTGGTTTTACCCACGCCGTTACGACCCATCAAACAGAGACATTCACCCTGTGCGATCTCGATGTCCAGATCCCACAGCGTGTGCGATTGGCCGTAAAATTGATTAATACCGGATAACTTCAGCATGCTGATTCCCCCAGATATACCTCGATCACTTTCGGATCAGCCTGCACCTGACTCATGGAGCCTTCCGCCAGCACCGAGCCTTGATGTAATACCGTGACTTTATTGGCAATCGAGCGCACGAAATCCATATCGTGCTCCACCACCACGACGGAGTGTTTGCCCGCCAGCTGTTTCAGCAGTTCAGCGGTGCGTTCCATCTCCTGATGCGTCATTCCTGCCACCGGTTCATCGACAAGCAGCAATTCCGGGCGCTGCATCAGCAGCATGCCAATTTCCAGCCACTGCTTTTGGCCGTGCGACAACACACCCGCTTGGCGATGACGCTCAGCAACCAGACCAATCAGCAGCAGCGTTGCTTCAAGATGATCGCGATCTTCACCAGACAGTTTGCTAACAAAGGTCTGCCAAACGCCTTTATTCCCCGCCATGGCCAGTTCAAGGTTTTCTTCCACCGTAAGCGGTTCAAACACGGTTGGTTTTTGGAATTTACGACCTATGCCTGCTTCAGCTATCGCCGGTTCATCGAGTTC
The DNA here is from genome assembly GCF_048276795.1 of Aeromonas sp. PS2Canimalfood6. Lineage (NCBI taxonomy): Bacteria > Pseudomonadati > Pseudomonadota > Gammaproteobacteria > Aeromonadales > Aeromonadaceae > Aeromonas > Aeromonas sp. PS2Canimalfood6. The sequence continues at coordinate 3,983 of NZ_JBLUXC010000071.1, read as the reverse complement.
CAACAAGTTGATGTTCTGACCAAACCACGCCGAGCCGGTGTCAGGGCGTGTTTTGCCGGTAATAACATCCATCATGGTGCTTTTACCTGCCCCGTTCGGGCCGATAATGCAGCGCAGTTCGCCTTTGTTGATGTAGAGGTTGAGGTTATTCAGTGCTTTAAAACCGTCGAAACTGACGTTGATATCTTCCAGATAGAGGATCACACCATGCCGTAAATCGAGTTTCACTGGCGCTGGTGGTGCCATCCGTTCGCGCAAGTAGGTCGGTGTTAAGATCGTTTTGGTTTGTGCAAACATGTTCATCACACCGCCTCCTTGCGATTGAATAAACCGGTAACACCTTTTGGCAGGAACAGCGTGACCAACACGAACAGCGCACCCAATGCGTAGAGCCATTCATCAGGCAGAATGCCGGTAAACACCGACTTGGCGTAGTTGACCAAAATTGCGCCGACCACCGCGCCATAAAGCGTCGCCCGGCCACCGACGGCCACCCAGATCACCAGTTCAATCGAGTTCAGCGGAGAAAACTCGCCCGGATTGATAATGCCGACTTGTGGCACATACAGCGCACCAGCAACGCCAGCCAACATGGCGGAGAACACGAAGATCGCGAGTTTGAAATATTCCACCCGGTAGCCCATAAAGCGGGTGCGCATCTCTGCATCGCGGATCGCCACTGCAACACGCCCCAGTTTCGAACCGACAATCACGCGGCAGACCAGATAAGCCAGACAGAGCACAACCGCCGTAATGAGGAATAACGCCGCACGAGTTGCATCGTCGGTCAGACTAAAACCGATGATGTCTTTGAAGTCGGTTAAGCCGTTATTACCACCAAAACCCATTTCATTGCGGAAGAACGCCAGCAGCAGTGCGTAGGTCATTGCCTGCGTCATGATCGACAGATAAACGCCGGTCACACGCGAGCGAAACGCCAGCCAGCCGAACACAAACGCGAGCAAGCCCGGAACCAGCACCACCATCAGCATGGCAAACCAGAAATGGTTCATGCCATACCAGAACCATGGCAGTTCATGCCAGTTCAGGAACACCATGAAATCTGGCAAAATCGGATCGCCATACACTCCGCGCGTGCCGATCTGACGCATCAGATACATGCCCATCGCGTAGCCACCCAGCGCAAAAAAAGCGCCGTGACCGAGACTTAAAATGCCGAGATAACCCCAGACCAAATCAAGCGCCACGGCAAGCAGGGCGTAACACAAATACTTGCCTAACAGCGTCACAGTGTTGGAACCGACATACAGCGCGCTGTCATGTGGCAACAGCAGGTTTGATAACACCACCAGCACCGAGCCAACCAGAATGGCACTGAGCAAACTCAGGCCCGCTTTATCTTTGAATACAGAATTAAATAGCATGTTTTTAGCCCTCAACCGCACGGCCACGTTGCGGAAACAGCCCGCGCGGGCGTTTCTGAATAAACAGAATGATCGCAACCAGAATCAGGATTTTTGCCAGCACAGCACCGGCATACGGTTCCAACAGTTTATTCGCCACACCCAGTGACAGACCCGCCACCAACGTGCCCCATAAATTGCCGACACCGCCAAACACCACCACCATGAAGGAGTCGATGATGTAACCCTGCCCTAAGTTCGGGCCAACGTTGGTCAGCTGAGACAACGCCACACCAGCAATACCAGCGATGCCTGATCCCAGACCGAAAGTTCTGGCATTCACCCAATCTGAGCGAACACCCATGTTGCGAGCCATAGCGCGGTTTTGCGAAACCGCGCGTACTTCCAACCCCAAACGACTGCGTTTCAGCAACCACATCAGGCCAGCAAAAACCAACAGGCTAAACAGAATGATGAACATGCGGTTCAGGGTCAGCGACAGGAAGTCGTTCCACACCCATGTGCCACTCATCCACGAAGGCATAACCACACTTTGGTTCAGCGGGGAGAAAATTGAGCGCACCGCTTGTTGTAACAGCAGGCTGATCCCGAAGGTTGCCAGCAGGGTTTCGAGCGGGCGGCCATATAAGAAACGGATCACACTGCGCTCAATGACAATGCCGACTAAGCCCGAGACACAAAATGCCGCAGGAATAGAGAGAAGTAACGCAATGCCCGGTTCATTCGGTAATAGTTTTTGCATCACGAAGGTGGTGTAGGCACCCAGCATCATCATCTCGCCATGCGCCATGTTGATCACGCCCATTACACCAAAGGTGATCGCCAGACCAATGCCTGCTAACACTAAAATGGAACCGAGGCTGATACCGAAATAGAGGGTTTCAATGCCACTGTAAAATGACTGACTGCGTTCGAGCTTTTTCACCGCTGCTGCGGCGGCGGATTTCACTTTGGCATCGGTATCGTTCTGAGCAACGGATTTCAGCTGCCCTACTACTTCTGGGTTATGCACTTCACTGAGTGCATCGACTGCGCTCAGGCGTACCACAGCATCGCTATCGACTAATTTGCTGAATGCGATCACCATGTCATAGGCGGCTAATACCTTGGCATCGGTCTCTTTTTGTTGATGGGCAATCAGCGCAGCACGATCGGAATCAGCTACCTTCCCCAACATCGATTTCACTGCCTGCAAACGTTTCTCTGCATTCGGATCATTTAAGGCCAGTTGAGCTGATAATTCAGCAATTTGGCGGCGCAAGGCATTGTTCATCGCCACCCGTTTGAAATCAGAACTGTCACCGGCAACTGCTTGTTTGTCGGTTAAATTAACAAATATTTCGCCCTGACGAATGACCATCAGTTCGTCACTTTTACGGAAAAACAGCTCACCGTTATCCAACGCAATAAAAAGATCAGATGCATAAGGTTCACCGCTGGCAGCAATTGTCGTGATGGCCTCTTTCTTGGCGGTAAAATCACGACCACTCAGTGCTTTTAATGCCTCATCGGTGGTCATCGCCTGCGCCATGACACTCCAGAGACCCATCATCAGGGTTAAACCAACCACGATGATTCGACTGCATCCTGCCTGTATTAATCGCATCATGCTTTCCTTGTCCCAGAGAAAATGAACTTTCTCTCTTTAATTCCGAAGGTGTTAAAAATTCAGGGCGGAATATCTCCCGCCCTGTCAGTCACGGAATTAACCGCCGCATTTACCTGTTTTCACGTTGAAGTTGCCGCAAGAGAGCGGTTTACGCCAATCGGAGATCAGGTCTTTTGAGCCTGGTAAGAAGTCAGACCATTCGTCACCAACAACAGTACCTTTGGTTTCAGAAACCACTTCGAACTGGCCGTCGTCCTGAATTTCACCGATCAGCACAGGTTTCGTGATGTGATGGTTTGGCATCATGGCTGCGTAACCACCAGTCAGGTTAGGCACAGAAACACCGATCAGGGCATCTTGTACTTTCGCCGGGTCAGTAGTGCCCGCTTTTTCAACCGCTTTCACCCACATGTTGAAACCGATGTAAGTCGCTTCCATTGGGTCGTTGGTTACAAGCTCTTTTTTACCGGTAAATTTGTGCCATTTTTCGATGAAATCTTTGTTTGCTGGGGTGTCTACGCTTTCAAAGTAATTCCATGCCGCCAGATGGCCAACCAACGGTTTAGTGTCGATACCTGACAGCTCTTCTTCACCAACAGAGAACGCCACCACTGGGATGTCTTGTGCAGAGACGCCTTGGTTGCCTAACTCTTTATAGAAAGGCACGTTCGCATCGCCGTTGATAGTAGAAACCACCGCAGTTTTCTTGCCCGCAGAACCGAATTTCTTCACATCAGCTACGATTGACTGCCAGTCTGAGTGACCAAACGGGGTGTAGTTCACCATGATGTCAGACGCTTTCACGCCTTTGGCTTTCAGGTAAGCTTCCAGAATTTTGTTGGTGGTGCGTGGATAGACATAGTCAGTACCCAGGGCGAGAGCGTGAACATATTGTTAAATTGACTTCAATTCAGCCAGCCCTGCATCCAATACCTTTTCCAGATATGGGCTGCTCATGCCCGCAAATTGCTGCTTCTTCCGCAAGCTTG